>CAVHEY010000024.1:10969-14159 GCA_963635155.1 Bacteroides stercoris | reverse complement strand
TCCCAGCTGAAAGAAGCCTTTGACCGCATCGAAAAAATGGATATTTTCAAATAGCTAAGGCAAAAGCGGTTGAGCAGCACGGCAGGTGAGAGGCGTATTTTGCATTTGATATCGAAAAATGTGTGAAAACGCCGCATATTCGCTATTTTTTTGTGAAAATCCTATTGAGATTCGCTCTAAAAATGTGTACAA
The DNA here is from genome assembly GCA_963635155.1 of Bacteroides stercoris. GTDB lineage: Bacteria > Bacillota > Clostridia > Peptostreptococcales > Anaerovoracaceae > CAG-238. Next base: position 13,967 of record CAVHEY010000024.1, on the reverse strand, counting down.
TGGTATCGTAAAGGTCATAAAAGCGAGAGTATTGCCGGAGGTGCGCAAGATGTATCTGAAAAGAAAAATAGACGCGTTTCTTTGTGAATGGAAAGCGGATCCCAAAAGAAAGCCGCTGATTATAAAAGGCTGTCGTCAGGTAGGAAAAACAGAATCTGTTAAGCAGTTTGCAGAAAAAAATTATGAGAGCGTCATTGAAATCAACTTTGTAAGAGATGAGAAATACAAGGGCATTATCGCAGAGGGATACGGGGCGGCAGAAATCATCAAAAATATTTCCTTGCTGGATCCGTCTAAAAAATTTATACCCGGGAAAACTTTGATCTTCTTCGATGAGATTACGGAATTTCCCGATATTGCGACGGCGCTTAAATTTTTCTTCCTTGATGGGAGATTTGATGTCATTTGCAGCGGGTCCATGCTGGGGGTGAATTACCGAAAAATCGAAAGCAACAGCGTGGGCTATAAGAAAGACTACGAGATGTTTTCTATGGACTTTGAGGAGTTTTTGTGGGCAAAGGGCTACGACGAAAAAAAGATTGAAGATCTGCTGGGACATATGAAGGAGCTGCGACCCTTCAGCCCTCTTGAACTGGACGTTTATCACGCCTTGTTTATGGAGTTCAGCATCCTTGGCGGTATGCCGGCAGTGGTGGCAGAATACATTCAAAGAAATACCTTTGAAGGCTCCCTTGACACGCAAAAACAGCTGATTGCGGACTATAAAGAAGACATCAGAAAGTATGCGCAGGGGGTTGATCAGACCAGAATCCTGAATGTTTTTCATCGGATTGCCCCGCAGCTTGCCAGGGAAAATAAAAAATTTCAAATTTCCAAGGTTGCATCAGGAGCGAGGTTTCGGGATTATCGCGGCTGTGTAGACTGGTTGATTGATGCAGGAATGGTGAATGCCTGCTATTGCTTGGATTTTCCCGAGTTACCTTTGAGTGGGAATTACGATCCCGATGTGTTTAAATTGTATTTTGCGGATACAGGCTTGTTAGTGTCCATGTTGGACGATGAATCCCAGGAAGACCTGCGCGCCAACAAAAACATGGGCGTTTATAAAGGCGCATTGTATGAGAATATGGTTGGCGAAGCCTTGGTAAAACAGGGCTATAAGCTGTATTATTATAAACGCAAAGATTCTACATTGGAAACAGATTTTTTTATCCGTTCCGCAACGGCGCTGATTCCGATAGAAGCAAAGGCGAAAATCGGAAGAACAAAGTCCATGCGAACGCTGATCGACTCGGAAAAATATTCGGATATAAGGTACGGATTCAAACTTTCCGCCAACAATATCGGACACGAAAACAGCATTTATACATTCCCGTATTTCTGCGCGTTCCTGCTTAAAAGATTTATGCGGGATTTCCATCCGGAAGAAGATAAGACAAAAGCGAAAGCAAAAGCATAGGGTCTTGGCGAAATAAAGGTTGAAACAGCGCCCAAGGTGGTGTATAATGAATGAAATACCAAAACAATAAGCAAAAATTTAGGAGGCGGTTATCATGGTGAAATTATTAGTAGGACACAAAGGAAGCGGAAAGACAAAGAAAATGATCGATCTTGCCAACGAGTCCGTAGAAACAAGCAAAGGAAGTATTATTTTTATAAATAAGAATCATAGATTGATGTACGATCTGAAGTACAGAATCAGAGTTATCTGCATGGAAGATTTTGAACACGTAACAAACAGCGACGAATATATCGGTTTCCTGTACGGAATTATCAGTTCCGATCACGATATCGAGACGATTTTCATCGACAGCATTCTGAAACACGCTGACGTTACATTGGGAGATTTACCTGAGTTCGTTGAAAGACTTAAAGACATCTCAAAGAACTACGGCATGAACTTCGTTGTAAGCCTCAGCGCCGAAAAAGAAGAGATGATTGGTGTTAATTTTGACGGCTGCGAAATCTTAAATTAATAATTTGCTTAGAATATCGGGCGGTGGTTTTCCATCGCCTTATTTATATATCCGGATATATCGGAGGAAAAATGAAAATCGAGGATTTAAAAAAGAAAATTCAGGGCGAAAGCTACGGAACCCTTGGAGTCATGCGGGAATTTGCTATCCTGATCCTGCTGACGGAAAAGGAGGATGGGCTGCATTTTGTCTTTGAAAAACGTGCCGGAGGAATCAGGCAGCCGGGAGACGTGTGCTTTCCGGGCGGAAAAGTGGAACCGGGGGAGAGCTACGAGGAATGCGCCCTTCGGGAAACCAGAGAGGAAATCGGGCTTTGCGATGTGGAACTTATCGGCGGATACCGGACGCAGTACGAACTTACATCAATTGCCATGCACTCCCTTGTGGGCTTTGTGACAGAAGAAAATCTCTGCAAGATGCGGATAAACGAGCGGGAAGTTGCGGAGGTTTTCACCGTGCCCCTTGCTTTTTTCGCCGAGAATGAGCCGTATATTTACGAATATGACGTAGTGCAGAAGGTGGAAGATTTTCCTTACGAACGCTTTGGTGTCAGAAGGGATTACAAGTGGCGGGTGGGTCGCAAATCCATTCCGCTGTACGAGTACGGGGACAGGCTGATATGGGGACTTACCGCAGCTTTCGTGAAACAATTTGTAGAGGAATTCGTTAAGAAATAGTGCCAAAACCCCCAGATTTTGAGGGGTAGAAACGCCGGCAAGAATGGTTTATAGTTTTTGTAAGGAGGTTTTTACTATGAAAAAGAAACTATTTACTACCTTGCTGGCGGTGGCAACGCTGGTCAGCACCACAGGCTTCGGCTATGGGTCCGAATGCAGCCTGACACAAGCTTTCACTTTGCAAAACGGGCTTTTTCAGCCGGGCAGCTTGCAGGAAAATTGCCCGGGGATAGAGGATTCCCGGCTCCAATGCCTAAGCAATTTTGCCGGCTTCTGCCGGACCGGTAAGCTCGCAGAAATCAGCGGCAGCCCTGAAAGCATCGAGAATATTTGCGATATCGAAAATTTCTGCGATATCGGAAACATTTTCGATAAGATCTGCGA
>CAVHEY010000024.1:0-10717 GCA_963635155.1 Bacteroides stercoris | reverse complement strand
GCAGCTTACAAGGCTGGCGCAGCTAAAGGCGGAGGACATGGCAAAGAACAAATATTTTTCCCACACGTCCCCTACATACGGCTCCGCCTTTGACATGATGAAAACCTACGGAGTTTCCTATGAGACCGCAGGAGAAAACATCGCCATGGGGCAGAAAACCCCGGAGGCTGTGATGGAGGGCTGGATGAATTCAGCGGGACACAGAGCAAATATTCTGAACTCCGCATACACAGGCATCGGAGTGGGATATGCGGTATCTTCCGACGGTACGGCCTATTGGGTGCAGATTTTCAAAGGTTAGAGCAAAGGTTAGAGCAAAGAGAGCCGGTCACGCAGATCGGCTCTTTTCAAAAAAGTCAAGAAAATGTGTCGAATTTGTAAGGAATGAGGAAAAAATAACTTTCCCTTTTTGCAGCGATGTATTATAATTGAGAGGTAAGATATTCTTAATTTCATTTAGGAGGGAACAAATGAAGAAGTTATTAACAGTATTGCTCATTCTGGTAATGGTATTCACATTTGCTGCTTGCGGCGGAAGCTCCGATGACAGCGGCGATGATGCCACTACAACTGCCGTAGTTGACTACGATTCCATCCCTGACGACTATGAATCTGAAGACGGTACCTATCAGATTGCAATGGTTACAGACGTTGGACAGTTAAAGGACGGTTCTTTCAACCAGTTCACATGGAACGGCGTTAAGAAGTATGCTTCCGACAATGGCAAGTCATACAAGTACTATCAGCCGGGCAACGCCCAGAACGCAACGGACGAAGACAGAATCAAAGCCATGAGAGACGCTTGCGATGCGGGTGCAGAGGTTCTGGTAACTCCGGGATACCTTCAGGAAACCGCGCTGAAGACGGTAGCTCCTGAATATCCGGATGTACAGTTCATCTTCATCGACGGTTGGGACATGGGTCTTGACAACCTCGTTGGTGTTTCCTATCAGGAGGAACAGGCAGGTTACTTTGCAGGTTATGCAACTGTAATGGAAGGCTACACTAAATTAGGATATTCCGGCGGCGGCGGCGGTTCAAACCCTGCTTGCATCAGATACGGATACGGATTCGCGCAGGGCGCTAACGATGCGGCGGCAGCAAAGGGCGAAACTGTTGAAATGAGATATTCTTGGGAACACGGTTCGAGCTTTTCCGCTTCCCCTGACCTTCAGGCAATGCTTTCCGGTTGGTATAACGCAGGTACGGAAGTTATCTTCGTAGCAGGTGGTTCCATGTTTAACTCCGGAGACGCTGCTGCTCAGGCAAACGACGGCAAGCTGGTAGGCGTTGACGTTGACCAGTCCGGTCAGTCCGATGCAGTTATCACTTCGGCGATGAAAGACCTTGCCAAGTCCGTCATCGACACCATCACCAAGTTCTATGACGGCGGAGCTGTATTCGGCGGCGCTACAAAACTGGGCGCAGCTGACAACGCAGTCGGTATCCCTACAGACACCTGGTCATTCCAGAACTGGACAGTTGAGGAGTATCAGGAACTGTACAATAAGGTAGTTTCCGGCGAAGTTACCATCGATGATGACAGCGAAATGTCAGATCCTAGCCAGGCAGGACTCGAAAATGTTACATTCGTAAAATAGGCTGAAAGGCTTGCGGGTGAAACCGCAATAATGAAGGGGGGAGAAAGTTCTTTCCCCCTTTGTTTTATCGAAGAAAAGGAAGCAATATGTCTGAATATATAATTGAGATGAACCACATACGGAAAGAATTTCCGGGAATCGTGGCAAATGACGACATCACCTTACAGCTGAAAAAAGGTGAGATACACGCGCTTTTAGGAGAAAACGGAGCAGGAAAATCAACGCTTATGAGCGTTTTGTTCGGACTTTATCAGCCGGAAGCAGGCGAAATCAGGAAGAACGGAGAAATCGTTGAGATCAACGACCCCAATGATGCCACTGCGCTGGGAATCGGAATGGTGCACCAGCATTTTAAGCTGGTAGATGTGTTCACGGTGCTGGACAATATTATTTTAGGAGCCGAAACCACGGATAAATTTGGCTTTCTCAAGAAAAAGGAAGCCAGAGAAAAGGTCATCGAGCTTTCGGAGCGTTACGGTCTGAAAGTCGATGTAGATGCCAAGGTGGAAAATATCACCGTTGGTATGCAGCAGAGGGTGGAAATCCTCAAAATGCTGTACAGAGAAAACGAAATCCTGATTTTTGACGAACCTACAGCGGTTCTTACCCCTCAGGAAATCGACGAGCTTATGGAAATTATGAGAGGCTTTGCCAAAGAAGGCAAATCCATACTCTTTATATCGCATAAATTAAACGAAATCATGGCGGTATCCGACAGGGTAACGGTGCTTCGCAAGGGAAAATGCATCGGTACCGTCGAAACCAAAGATACCAACAAACAGGAGCTTTCCAACATGATGGTAGGAAGACCGGTACAGCTGGAAATCGATAAGGAGGAAGCGAAGCCGGGAGAAACGGTTCTTGCAGTCAAGGGACTTACGGTGCCGTCAAAACTCCACAAAAATGATGCCGTTAAAAATGTTTCCTTCGATGTACATAAGGGCGAGATCCTGTGTATCGCGGGAATTGACGGAAACGGGCAGACAGAGCTTATATATGGGCTTACAGGTCTTGAAAAGGCAAGCGCAGGCAGCATCAGCCTTTGCGGACAGGATATTTCAAAGGCTTCCATCAGAAAGAGAAGCAGAACCGGAATGTCCCACATACCGGAGGACAGACACAAACACGGCTTGGTGCTTGGCTACACTCTGGAACAGAATTTGGTGCTTCAAAAATACAAGGAGCCGCAGTTCCAAAATCACGGATTTATTAAATTTGACGAGGTTCGTAAATATGCGGAGCGGCTGATCGAGGAATATGATGTGCGGTCGGGTCAGGGCCCTATTACCATCGCTCGCTCCATGTCCGGAGGCAACCAGCAGAAGGCGATTATCGCAAGGGAGCTGGACAGAAACGAGCCGCTGATCGTTGCGGTACAGCCTACGAGAGGTCTTGATGTAGGCGCGATCGAGCGTGTTCACAAGCAGCTTGTTGCGGAAAGGGACAGCGGCAAGGCGATTTTGCTTGTATCTCTGGAACTTGACGAAGTGCTTGGACTTTCGGACAGGATTCTCGTCATGTACGAGGGAGAGATCGTTGCGGAAATCGATCCAAAGAAAACCACCCCTGAGGAGCTGGGGCTTTACATGGCAGGGGCAAAGCGACAGGGAAAGGAGGCGAAACAGAATGCCTAGACTTGAATCGGACAGCGGTAAAGTAAAATGGTATAAATCCGATGGCGCAAAATCTGTTTACGCCTCGCTCATTTCGATTTTAATCGGACTTTTGGTAGGAACCATCGTCATCATCGTGGTGGGATTTGCCAGGGACAGCATTTCAACGAAGGGAATCTGGGACGGGATCCGTCTTGTATTCTTCGGCGTTTTCAGCACGGGCAGAGTGGACGGACAGCTTGCTTTCGGCTTTAATCCGGTGAATCTGGGGAATATGCTCTTCCGGGCAACACCCCTTATCATGACGGGACTTTCCGTTGCCATTGCATTTAAAACCGGACTTTTCAACATCGGAGCCGCGGGGCAATATCTTATGGGAACCATGGGAAGCATTTCCGTGGGACTTTGGCTCGGCATGGGGGATTGCCCGACATGGCTGGCATGGATATGCGCTTTCGGGGCAGGCATGATCCTTGGGGGTCTTTGGGGAGCGATTCCGGGGCTGTTCAAGGCTTATCTGAACATAAACGAAGTCATTACCTGCATTATGACAAACTGGATCGCGGCAAACCTGGTAACCTGGTGGTTTGAAGCCCACGATGTCTTTAAAAATGCGGCGGAGGGAGGCAAGGTCGGCTATACGATCCCCCTCAAAAATGTTGATCTATCCACGCCAAAGTGGGGAATGGATATTCTATTTCCGGGTTCCCAGGCAAACGGCGGATTTTGGGTTGCCTGCATCTTTGCGATTTTGATGTGGGTTATCATGTCAAAGACGACCTTCGGATACGAGCTTCGGGCATGTGGACTGAACAGACACGCCGCAAAATATGCCGGAATCAACGACAAGCGAAATATCATCTTGTCCATGGTAATCGCGGGAGCCCTTGCTTCGGCGGGGGGAAGCCTTTATTACCTTTCGGGCAACACGGAATTTTACTGGTCGACCTATATGTCGCTGCCGGCGGACGGCTTCAACGGCATTCCGGTGGCGCTGCTGGCGGTAAATCACCCCATCGGCGTGATCTTTACGGGAATTTTCATGTCCATGCTCAATGTGGCGGGTATTCAGCTGAAATACCTGACCGCTTACAACGAGTATATTGCGGACATTATCATAGCGACCATCGTATACCTTTCTGCATTTGCCCTGTTCTTCAAATTGCTCATGGACAGCAGGAAGAAAAAGAAAGAAGCGGCGGAAGGAGGTAAAAAATAATGGTATTTTTAATTCAGCAAACCATGCTTTACGCTGTTCCGCTGATGATCGTCGCCTTGGCGGGGGTCTGCGCGGAGCGTTCGGGGGTAATCAACCTCGCCCTTGAAGGTATCATGATTTTCGGAGCCTTTATCGGAGTCATTTTTATTCGAATGTTCCAGGGAATGGGCTTCACCGCAGATCAGGGACAGCTGGTGATGATACTCGCCCTGCTGCTTACGGGGGTCTGCGGAACGGCATTCTCGATGCTCCTTGCCTTTTCGGCGATAAAGCTGAGAGCCGACCAGACCATCGGCGGTACGGCGCTGAATATGCTTGCTCCTGCGGTTGTGCTTTTCTTCATCTACATGATCGCCCAGCAAAATACGCTGGGAATGGCTACGGGAAGCGCTGCGGGCTGGTTCATGATTCGCCCGTCAACCTTCGGACTGCCAAAGGACTACAGCTGGGGAGCGTTCCTCGACCTGTTTATCAATAAGGTTTATCCGAGTACCTATGTGTGCATCCTTATTTTCGTGGCGGTTTCGATTTTCCTTTACAAGACCAAGACGGGAATGCGGCTTCGCTCCTGCGGCGAAAATCCTCAGGCGGCGGACTCCCTGGGAATCAATGTACATAAGATGAGATATCTGGGCGTGGGACTTTCGGGATTTTTAGCGGGGGTAGGCGGTTTTACCTATTCCATGACCACCGCAAACTGTACCTCTACAGGGGAAGTTGCCGGCTATGGTTTCCTTGCCCTTGCGGTTATGATCTTCGGAAACTGGACACCGCTGAACATCGCCCTGGGAAGTATCCTCTTCGGCTTATTCAAGTGCATAGCTGCCATTTACGGCTCTCTTGACATCAACGGGGACGGAGTGTATCTGCTGGCGGAAATCGGAGTAAGCCCATATATTTACAGAATGTTGCCTTATGTTATTACCTTGATTGTTCTGGCATTTACTTCCAAAAATTCCAGAGTGCCGAAGGCAGAGGGCATACCTTACGATAAAGGACAACGATAGGAGAATGAGCTTTTTACCGATAAACAAAAAAGAAATGCTGAAGCGAGGCTGGGAGCAGCCGGATTTTGTTCTGGTCACGGGGGATGCCTATGTTGACCACCACTCCTTTGGCACCGCGATCATAGCAAGATTGCTTGAACGATACGGATATAAAGTTGCGATACTGCCTCAGCCGAACTATAAATCGGCTGAGGATTTTCGCGTATTCGGAAAGCCGCGCCTGGGCTTTCTCATAAACAGCGGCGTGGTGGACTCCATGGTAAATAACTATTCGGTGTTTAAACACAGGCGCAAAACCGATGAATACGCGCCGGGAGGCAAGGCGGGACTGCGTCCGGACAGGGCGGTGATCGTCTATGCCAACAGGGCGAAGGAAGCCTATAAAGATGCCCCGGTGATCATCGGCGGCTTGGAAGCCAGCCTCAGAAGATTCGGGCACTACGACTACTGGAGCGACCGGGTAAGACGCTCGGTGCTGCTGGACTCAAAGGCTGACCTGCTGATTTATGGCATGGGAGAGAGGGCAGTGCTGGAAATCGCCGAGGCTCTTGACAGCGGCATCGCAGTGCGAGATATTACATGGGTTCGGGGAACCTGCTACCGGGCGAAGAACCTTGAAATGCCGGGAATGGAAGATGCGATCATGCTTCCGACCTTTGATGAGATCAGCGAAAACAAAAGAGCCTATGCGGAGAGCTTTGCAATTCAGTACAGAAATCAGGACTCGATTTCGGCAAAGACCATGGTGGAAAAATATACCGACACGGTTTATGTTGTGCAGAACCCTCCTCAACCTCCCCTTGAAAGGGAGGAGCTTGACGATTTATACGATCTTCCCTTTGAAAATGAGTGGCACCCAAGCTATGATGCCCAAGGGGGAATCCCTGCTTTCAAGGAAATCAAGTTCAGCATCGTAAGCTCCCGGGGCTGCTTCGGAGGCTGCAGCTTCTGCGCCATCACCTATCATCAGGGTAGGCAGGTCAGAAGCCGCAGCAAGGAAGCCATCGTAAGAGAGGCGGAAAAACTGACACATAAAAAAGATTTTAAGGGATATATTCATGATGTGGGAGGACCCACCGCCAATTTCCGCTTTCCCGCCTGCGACAAGCAGCTGGTTCGGGGCGTTTGTCCCAACAAGGACTGCCTGTACCCGAAGGTTTGCCGCAATATGAAGGTGGATCACAGCGACTATTTGGAAGTCCTGCGGGGGGTGCGAGGGATCGAAGGGGTGAAGAAGGTCTTTATCCGCTCCGGAATCCGCTACGATTACCTCATGGCAGACCCGAAAGCAGATAAATTCATCGAGGAGCTGTGCAAATACCATGTCAGCGGCACGCTAAAGGTGGCGCCGGAACACGCATCATCGAAGGTTCTTTCCTATATGAAAAAGCCGGATGCAGGGGTTTTTCTGGATTTTGACCGGAAGTATAAGGAGATGAACAAAAAGCTCGGTCGCAAGCAATATCTGATTCCATACTTGATCTCTTCCCATCCGGGCTGCGGGCTGAAAGAGGCGGCGGAGCTTGCGGTGTTCCTGAAAAAATACGGTTTCATACCGGATCAGGTACAGGATTTTTACCCTACTCCGGGAACCCTTGCCACCTGTATGTACCATACGGAGCTTGACCCCTTCACTATGGAACCGGTCTATGTGGCGAAGAACATGGAAGAAAAGAAAATGCAGCGGGCGCTGATGCACTACCATAAAAAGGAAAACGAAGATTTGGTGAAGAAGGCACTGAAAAAGATCAACAGAGTTGACTTGATCGAGTATCTGATATATAATAACAAAAGACCTAGTATTTAATACTAGGTTAAAGTTTGAAATTCGATTAGAGATTCGAATAGATCGGCATACGGTTGGCGGGGCTGACGGGTGTGCCCTTGCGAAAGGATATAAAAATGCAGAGTAAAAAATGTTTTATCAATAGAGGAAACAATCTGAAGGAAATGCTGAAGGCTGTGGTAGAGACTTTCCCGGGAAACAAGGCGTTCATGCTCAAGGAAAACGGTAAGATCCGGGGAGTTTCTTTCTTTGAACTGCTTTCGGAAATCCGGTGCATCGGAACCGGACTTTTTCGTGAAGGCTTAGCGGGGGAAAGGGTCGCCATCATCGGCGACAACAGCTATCCCTGGTTTTGCGCTTTTCTTTCCGTGGTATGCGGAGGGGGCGTGGCGGTTCCTCTGGACAAGGGCTTTACGGCGGCGGAACTCAGAAATTGTCTGGAAAGAAGCAGGGCAAAGGCGCTGTTTTACGATGAGAAGCACGAAAGCATCGTGAAAGAAGCCATGGGGGAAATATATATGGAAGCAGGCGGCGAGTTGCCGAAGCTGTATAAAATGACAGGGGAGGGGGAAAAGCTCAGTCAGCTGAAAAAAGCCGGGGAAGCTGCCCTTATCGCCGGCGATACCACCTTTTCCGATGTGGAGATGAAGGCGGAGGACCTTGCGGTTATCCTCTTTACTTCAGGAACCACGTCTACCTCAAAGGCGGTAATGCTCAGTCACGGAAACATCATGAGTAATATCCGGGATATGCAGTGCTACGAGAGATTCTACCCTTGGGACGTAAATATGGCGTTCCTGCCCCTGCACCACAGCTTTGGGCTGGTGGGCGTGCTGGTATTTATGGCTTCGGGAGCTTGCAGCGTGTTTTGCGACGGTCTGAAATATATCTCGAAGAATCTGGCGGAATACGGCGTCACGGTCTTCGTGGGAGTGCCGCTTCTGGTGGAAAACATGTACAAAAAGATTTGGCACAAGATAAACAAAGAGGAAATGACAAAGAAAGTAGAGTTTGGACGGCGCATGACGAAACTTCCGCTAATGGGAAGCCTGCCTGTTCGCAGAAAAATTTTCAGCAAAATCATCGAGGGGCTTGGAGGTCACCTCAGGCTGATCATATGCGGCGCGGCACCCCTTTTGCCGGAAACCGCAGCGGGGCTTAACGACTTCGGCATTGTCACGATTCAGGGCTACGGACTTACGGAAACCTCCCCGGTGGTGGCGGCGGAAAGACCGGAAGACCTTGCGGCAGGCTCGGTGGGAAAACCAATGCCAAGCGTGGAAGTTACCATAGAAAACAAAGACGAAAACGGAATCGGGGAAATCGTGGTAAAGGGGCCTAACGTGATGATGGGCTACCTCGACCAACCGGAGGAAACCGCCGAGGTGATCAAGGACGGACGCTTTTATACCGGCGACCTTGGCAAATTTGACACTGAGGGACATCTGTGGATTACGGGACGGAAGAAAAACGTTATAGTGATGAAGAACGGCAAGAATGTGTTCCCGGAGGAAATCGAGAGCATCATCGAAAAGCTGCCCTATACGGCGGAAACCATGATCTTTACCCGGGAAAAACACAATGAGCTGGTGCTTTGGGTGAAAATCGTCTACAAGCCGGAATATCTGGCAGAGGCGGGAATTGATTTCGACGGGCTGGTTCAGCTTGTAAGGAAGGATCTTGCGGCGGTAAACGAAAAACTTCCGAAATACAAGCAGCTTCACCACTTCCTCCTCACCGACGAGCCGATGATAAAGACCACCACCCAAAAGGTAAAAAGAAATCGGGAAATGGAAAAAATAAAGGAACAATGGCAGGAGGAATTGTGTTACAATAGTTCCATCTAGCCGCAGGAAACCGGCGGAACGTCATTGAGCAGAAAGGACAGAAAATATGAGCTTAATCGCCAGTTTCGCGAAAATAGCAGAAGAAAGCCGAATGGAATATGAAAATAGGAAAGCAGCGGTGCTTGAGCCCTCGGCGCTGTTTGGAGGGTTTGGAGAAGGCGATAACCTCCTGGCCTTTTGCGACAACGGCGCTTTTATGCGCTATCTGAGAGATACCGCGGATATGCGGGGCAAGGTGAAGATGATCTATATCGACCCGCCCTTTTTCAGCAAAGCGAACTATGTGGCAACTTTGTCCGTGGCGGATCCTGCTTCGGACAAGGGCAAGAAAGTGCGCCACCTTGCCTACGAGGATATTTGGGAAAAGGGCATGGAGGACTATCTTAAGATGATGGCAACCCGCCTGTTTTTCATCAAAGACCTGCTGGCAGAGGACGGAACGGTTTGGGTACACCTTGACTGGCACAGCGTTCACTATGTAAAAATTCTGCTGGACGAGATTTTCGGCGACCGAAACTTTATCAATGAGATCATTTGGCAGTACAAATCCGGCGGAAGCACCAAAAAACATTTTGCCAGAAAGCATGATAATATCCTGGTGTACGGAAAATCGCCTCAATATTATCTGAAGCTGCCCAAGGAAAAATCATACAACAGAGGGCTGAAACCTTACGGATTCAAAGGGGTGAAGGAGTTTTGCGATGATATCGGCTGGTATACCATGGTCAATATGAAAGACGTCTGGAACATCGATATGGTGGGAAGAACGGCCAGGGAACGCACCGGATACGCCACCCAAAAGCCCGAAGCGCTTCTTACAAGAATTATTGAAGCCGCAAGCTGCGAAGGTGATATTGTGGGGGATTTTTTCTGCGGAAGCGGTACGCTGGCGGCGGCTGCGGAAAAGCTGGGTCGAAGGTGGATCTGCTGCGACAGCAGTCCGGTAGCGATTGCCGCCTGCGTAAAACGATTCCTCGCCGATGAGATGAAATTTTCTCTTTTGATGGAAGAAGGGCGCGCCGGAGAGATAGAAATTCAGGAAAATGAGGACAAAAAAAAGCAGATGACGCTTTTTTCGGACAAAAAATCTTATCAAATTAACATATAGTTATTTACTTTTTCCCAAAAAGAATGTATACTAAAGAGGTTGTGAACCTTGTGGAACGCAACCTCAATTTTAATAAGGCTCATTAGCTCAACGGATAGAGTAGCGCTCTCCGAAGGCGTTGATCGGGGTTCGATTCCCCGATGAGTCACCAGCAATACAAAAGAGACAGCTTCTGACTGTCTCTTTTGTATTGCTTATATTATGCATCGGGGAATCGAACCCGAGAGGGCACGAGCGTAATCCGAATGTTCAGCGAACATTCGAATAGCGAGTGGTCCGAAGGCGACCGAGAGGGGAGCCGAGGAGGAAGTATGCGAGCGAAGCGAAGCATACGGTCAATCCCCGATGAGTCGACGACAATACAAAATGGAATCGAACCCGGGAGGGTATGACCGAAGCGAAGCATACGGTCAATCCCCGATGAGTCGACGATAATTCAAAATGGAATCGAACCCGGGAGGATATGACCGAAGCGAAGCAGACGGTCAATCCCCGATGAGTCGACGATAATTCAAAATGGAATCGAACCCGGGAGG
>CAVHEY010000023.1:12544-14382 GCA_963635155.1 Bacteroides stercoris | reverse complement strand
TCTTCAATGGTGTCGTAGGGCTTGATCTCGTACTCGCTCTGGAGCGCCTTTGCGGCGTTTTCGCCCACCCCTTCGATTGCCGTAAAGGGAAGAAGAACCTTACCCTCATCCACGCCGAATTTTGTCGCATGGGACTTACCCAGCCGCGCCGGAGTAAATTCATAGCCTCTTGCGTACATTTCATAAGCCACCTCATGAATGGTGTAATCGTCCTTTTCCTTCGGTGTGGCGTTCACGCCCTTCGCGTTGATTTCCTCCATCTTTGCCAAAATCGCGTCTTTGCCTTTCAGAATCGTTTCCGCGTCGAAGTTGGCGACCTTCGTGGTAAAGTAGGTAGCGTAAAACTCCTGAGGATAGTAGACCTTGTACCATGCCATGCGGAAGCTCATCATGGTGTAGGCTACCGCGTGGGCCCGAGGGAACATATATTTTATCTTGTTGCAGGAGTCGATGTACCAGTCGGGAACGCCGTGTTCCTTCATGGTGGCAACCTGCTGTTCGTCCAGATCTTTCTTTCCCTTACGGACAATTTCCATGATTTTAAAAGCAGTTTCGTTTTCAACACCTTTCAGGATCAGATAGTTCATGATGTCGTCACGGGTGGAAATAACCTCCCGCATGGTGGCGGTTCCCGAACGGATATAGTCCTGGGCATTGTTCAGCCACACATCCGTGCCGTGGGAAAAGCCCGAAATTCTCACCAGGTCTGCAAATTTATCCGGCTTCGTATCGTCAAGCATCTGCCTGGTAAAGGAAGTGCCAAATTCCGGAATCGCATAGGAGCCGTGTCTGAACTTATAGTCCGGATCCTTTATGTCCAGCGCTTCGATGCCGTTGAAAATGCTGAGAACCTTCCTGTCGGTAAGGTCGATTTTCAGCGGGTCGGTACCCGTCATATCCTGAAGCTGACGAATCATAGAAGGCACATCGTGGCCCAGTATATCCAGCTTGAGCAGGTTTTCGTCTATCTTGTGATAATCAAAATGGGTGGTAACAATATCCGTGTTTACATCGTTTGCCGGATGCTGAACCGGACAAAATTCATAGATCTCATGGTCGTCCGGACAGATTACGATGCCTCCCGGGTGCTGTCCCGTGGTGCGCTTTACGCCGGTGCAATGCTGGGTAAGCCTGTCCTTTTCGTATTTGTTCACCGGAATATTTCTCTCGTCAAAGTATTTTGCCACATAGCCGTAAGCGGTCTTTTCCGCAACGGTGCCTACGGTTCCCGCCTTGAACACATTTTTATCTCCGAAAATGACTCCCACATATTTATGGGCGATGGGCTGGTATTCCCC
Organism: Bacteroides stercoris; assembly: GCA_963635155.1. Lineage (GTDB taxonomy): Bacteria > Bacillota > Clostridia > Peptostreptococcales > Anaerovoracaceae > CAG-238. The sequence continues at coordinate 13,084 of CAVHEY010000023.1, read as the reverse complement.
TGCAAAGTTAAGGTCGATATCCGGCTCCTTGTTTCCCTTGAACCCAAGGAAAGTCGCGAAAGGAATGGTATATCCGTCCCGCTTCATGGGTGTGCCGCAGTCCGGGCAGTCCATAGGGGGCATATCCACGCCGCAGTCATATTTTTGCATATCTCCCCAAATCAGCTTCTTGCAGTTCGGGCAGAGATAGTGGGGGTCCAGGGGATTTACCTCGGTGATTCCCGCCATGGTGGCGGCAAAGGAAGAGCCCACCGAACCTCTGGAACCAACCAGATAGCCGTCTTCCAAAGACTTATTTACAAGCATCTGGGCGCTGACATACATCACCGCATAGCCGTTGTTTATGATGGAATTAAGCTCAACATCCAGCCTGTCCTCTATCTCCTTCGGGAGAGGATCACCGTACTGGGCATGGGCGCGCTCCATACAGGTCTTGCGGAGAGTTTCCTCCGCTCCCTCAATCTTCGGCGGAAACTTTCCCGCAGGTACCGGACGGATTTCCTCCTCCACCAGGCCTGCGATGTAGTTCGTGTTGTCGAT
>CAVHEY010000023.1:0-11933 GCA_963635155.1 Bacteroides stercoris | reverse complement strand
TCTTGTAGTCGATTTCTCCCTTTTCGTCTTTGCAGTCTGCATCGTCGAAAACATAGCCCTCCAGTCCGTAAATCACCTTGATGGGGCGACCCTTTTCCGCCTGTTTCTTCGCCGCCGCCGCGCAGTCCGGAAATGCCTGAACAACGCCGTGGTCGGTAATTGCCACCGCAGGCTGCCCCCATTTTGCCGCAAGAGAAACGATGTCCGCCGCCTCGTTAAAGCCGTCCATCTGGCTCATCTTCGAGTGAATGTGAAGCTCCACCCGCTTGCCTTCTTGCCATGTATCCTCCCGTCCCGGGGCTTTGTCCTGCTTTTCAAGGTCTTTGAACATGATGGTGTTCATGTTTTCATAGGTATCCCACTGAACTTCGCCCCGGATTTTCACCGCGTCCCCGGGCTTCAGCAAGTCGTTTATCTCCTGCCACTTCGCTTCGGTAACGAAAGCCTTGGCGCAGACCGTGGTCTTATGATCCGTAATCAAAAGGGACACCAGATGATTTCCGTTTTTAATCAGGTGCTCCGATGTTTTAAAGAGAATGCCTTCAACCACCACCGTTCCCATCTTCGGGTCGATGTCCCGAAGTTCTGCGGTCTTTCCTCCGGCAATTCCTCTTCCCATAATGCGGTTTCCTTCCGCCGGAAGCTCCTTTTCTCTGCGTTTCCAGCCCCCTGCGCCGCCGTTCTTTTCTCCGTAGCCGCCGAATCTGCCGCCCTTTTGCGGAAATTTAGCCGAAGAGGCGCCGCTTTCCGCTTTTTTTGCGGCTGCCTCCGCCGCCCTCGCCTTGACCTCTTCCCGGTATTCCCGGGCAGTTTCCTCTATTTCCTTGCCTTCGTTTTCCCGGAAAGACTTATACATTTCCTCAAAGCGACGGACATTATTTTCAAAGCTAACCTCAAAATTAAGATTAAATCTTTCCTTCAGGATTTCGCTGAATCTCCGGGCAAGCCTGTCGTTTAGCTGTTTTGTGGCAAAATCTCCCAATGCATAATAGGTAACCTTGCCCTCCTCTACCTTGACCTCTTTCTCATCGATCATCATTGTGATGGAAACATATTCGCCGTTTACTTCTTCGATCATATAGGGCAGGAAAAGCCTTGCAATGAGAGCCTTGTCCAGCGCCACATTCTCGTATTCAAAGACAAATTTCACCTCGGAAACCATGTCCAGCCGGTTTATAATCAGCGCTTTTATCTTTTCGTAGTCTAAAAAAGGCAACACAAAATTCAGGCGCACCGGCAGCTCCAGCGTCCCTGTTTCCTTGTGGATCACAGCTTTTCCAAGCTCAAATCTGTATTCTGTTTTCTCTCCTCCCAGAGCTTCCCAGTTTATGCTCTCCCGGATCAGATTCTTCATATATTTGCCTCTATCATACGAATCAGTTCTTCTACCAGCCTTTCCTCCGGTATATTTTTTACGATTTCGCCCTTGGAAAAAAGCAGCCCCCGGCCGTTGCCGCCGCAAATCCCGAAATCCGCTTCACCGGCCTCTCCCGGGCCGTTTACCGCGCAGCCCATGACTGCGACTTTGAGCTTTTTTCCGCCGCTCTTTTCCAATTTTTCAGAAATCGGTCTTAGCCTTTCTTCCACCTCTGCCGCCAGCTTTTGAAGGTCGATTTTGGTTCTTCCGCAGGTAGGGCAGGACACCAGATCGATTCCGCCGCCGCGAAGTCCTACATTTCGCAAAATTTCCTTTGCAAAAATCACTTCCTCCACCGGATCTGCCGTCAGGGATACTCTCATGGTGTCGCCGATTCCTTCAAGGAGCAGCCCGCCGATTCCGATTGCCGACTTCACCTTGCCCCTTTCGAGGGTTCCCGCCTCGGTGATTCCGATATGAATCGGATAGTCCGTACTCGCCGCAAGAATTTTGTGGGCATCGTAATTCAGCTTTACATCGGAGGATTTTATGGATACCACCAGCCTGTCATAGTCAAATGCCTCGATGAGTTTCAGGTTGTTCAGGGCGCTTTCGCAAAGTCCCTCCGGGGTCACTCTGCCGTACTTCTCCAGAATCGGTTTTTCCAGGGAGCCGGAATTTACCCCTACGCGAATGGGAATTTGCCGCTCCTTCGCCGCTTCCACCACCGCCCGAAGCCTTTGGCTGTCCCCGATATTTCCCGGGTTTATCCTGATTTTGTCAGCCCCCGCCTTTATGGCGGCAAGGGCGAGTCTGTAGTCAAAATGGATATCCGCCACAAGGGGGATTGCTTTCGGAATCTTTTTTCTGACCCCGGAAAAAACCTCTGCCGACTCCATATCCGGCACCGCGATTCTCACGATATCGCAGCCCGCCTCCGCAAGCCGTTCGATTTGCAGGGTCAGCGCCCCTTCGTCCCGTGAATCCACATTGGTCATGGATTGTATCGTAATGGGTGCGTCCCCGCCGATAAAAAGCTCCCCGCACCTTATTTTTTTCGTCTTTCTCATCGTTCTGTTTCCCCTGCCTTGTATATCAAATCAGCCCATATTTAGCCGAATATTCTCACAACATCGTTAAAGGTAACATAGATCATAAGCAGCATCAAAAGCGCCAGTCCCACAAGGTGAATAGCGCCCTCGACCCTTTCGCTTACCGGTTTTCCGGTAATTGCGCTGTATAGCACGAAGATAATCCTGCCCCCGTCCAGTGCCGGAAGGGGAAGCAGATTGATCACCGCAAGGTTCAGACAGATCAGCGCCGTAAGGAAGCCGTAATACCAAACTCCGTACTCGCTGGTCTTGCTCACCATCTGCACCATGCCTACGGGGCCCGTCAGTTCATCGGGACTTGCCTCGCCCGTAAAAAGCTGACCCAGCGCCGAGAACATCATCTTCGTCATCGCCCAGGTAGATTGGGTTCCGGCTACCAATGCCTGAGCGGGGCTGTGGCTTACCTTGCAGGTAATCCCCAGAACATAGTAATTTACCGTATTTCCCTGGGAATCCACCCCTTCTTGTAATTTCGGCGTTGCGTTTGCGGTATAGGTCTTGCCATCTCTCCGGTAGCCCACCGAAATGGTTTCTTCCTCCGAAAGGGAATTCATTGCCTCGGAAACATCTGACCATTGGCTGATTTCGTAGGTTTTTTGGCTCGTCGTGATGCTGACGATTTTGTCCTTTGGCATAAGCCCTGCCGCCTCTGCCGCGCTGCCCTCTGCAATTTCGTCCAGGGTTGTGGTTGTAAATCCTCTGGCTCCCACAATGATGCACATGATGATAATGGCGCAAAGCACGTTCATCAGGGAGCCTGCCGCCAGTATTATGATCTTCTGCCAAGGCCTCTTCTTGCCGAAAGCCCTGTCGTCCTCTGAGTCCTCGTCTTCCCCTTCCATGGCGCAGAATCCGCCGATGGGAAAGAGTCTTATGGTGTGAAGGGTTTCCCCCTTTTGTTTTTTCCAAATCACGGGCCCCATACCGAACGCAAATTCGTTGACCCTGACTCCGCATTTTTTCGCCGCGATGAAATGCCCCAGCTCGTGAGGAAAGATCATCACGCAGAATAGTAAAATCGCAAGAATTGCCGTTTTCATAAAATTTCCCCCGTTAATTCTCTCGTCTGCTTGTCAATTTCCAAAATACCCTCTAAGTCTAAATTATATGTCGGTTTATGGTCATGAAGAATGCGTTCCAGTGTTTTTTGTATGTCCGTAAACCGTATTTTTTTGTTAAGAAAGGCTGAAACCAGCACCTCGTTGGCAGCGTTGAGTACCGCCGGATAGCTGCCTCCCGCTTCGATCGCCTCGTAAGCAAGTCCGATGCAGCCAAAAACCGCGGGATCCGGCTTCTCGAAGGTGAGGCTCTTCCCCTCACCGAAGAAGTCAAGCTCCGCGTCCCCGCTTTTCAGCCTGTCGGGATAGCCCAATGCAAGGCTGATGGGAATTTTCATGTCCGGACGACCCATCTGGGCAATCACGGAATTGTCCTCAAACTCCACCGCCGAATGCACAATGCTCTGGGGGTGAACCAGAATTTGGATCTTCTCCGCCGGAACATCGAAAAGCCATTTTGCCTCTATAACTTCCAACCCCTTGTTCATCATGGTGGCAGAATCGATGGTGATCTTTTTTCCCATGCTCCAGTTCGGATGCTTCAGCGCCTGTTCAAGGGTCACCTTTTCCAGCTGCTCCTTTGTATATCCCCGGAAGGGCCCGCCGCTTGCGGTCAGAAGAATTTTCTTGACGGGACGGTTTTTGTTTCCCTCCAGACATTGAAAAATCGCGCTGTGCTCGCTGTCCACGGGCAAAAGCTTTATCCCCGCCTTTGCCGCCGCCTCCATCACGATAGAGCCCCCCGCTACGAGGGTCTCCTTATTTGCAAGGGCGATATCCTTGCCTGCCCCAATGGCGGCACAGGTGGGCGCAAGACCCCTCATTCCCACAAGGGAGTTCAGCACCATATCGCAGCCCCCGGCAGCCGCTTCGATCAAGCCCTTTTCGCCCCAGGAAAATTCGGTTTTCGGGAAGATTTTTGCAAGCCTTGCCGCGTCCTCTTCCCTTTCCGTAACGGCAAAAGACGGCTGAAACCTTTCGATCTGCTCAGCCAGCCTTTCTGTATTCTTCCCGCAGGTCAGGGCTTCGACCCTAAATCTTTCGGGATGATTTTTTATCACTTCTAAACTCTGGGTTCCGATGGAACCGGTGCTGCCCAAAATCGTAATCTTCTTCATGGTGTATCGTCAAACCCTTCAATTCCAAAAAATCGCCATTGCCGGCATCGCTTCCTGTGCCTCGTTCACGAACAGGATACAGTAATAGACCATAGGTGCCGTGAAAAATACGCTGTCGAAGCGGTCTAAGATCCCGCCGTGCCCCGGAATGAGATTGCCGTAGTCCTTGATCCCCATTTGCCGTTTAAATGCAGATGCCGAAAGATCCCCAAGCTGCGCCACGATACTTCCTGCGATGGCGATGAACATGGACTCCGCCATCATATCCGGTATAACAAAATAGGTGAAAATGCCGCAGAAAATTATGCTTCCCAGCACGCCGCCTACTGCCCCCTCCTTGCTCTTTTTCGGGCTCAGGTTCGGGCAGAGCTTGTGTTTTCCTATTGCCATTCCCACAAAGTATGCCATGATGTCCGTGCCGAAGGCCGCAAGGAATACCAGCCAAATTAAAATGCTGTACTCGCTTCTGTCGATAAGCGTTATATGGAAAGGGAACAGCACGCAGTAGAATATGCCAAGAAGGGTTGCGGACATATCCTCCAGCTTTCGCTCATTTACCTTAAATCCGTATATCATGGATGCCATGACCATCAGCACTGCCCAAAAGAGCATTAACCGAGTATCCCCCGGCAAACATATCTCAAACAAATAAAGCAGGAAAAGCCCGCCGTAAGCCAATCCGTATGCCGGCTTTGTTCCCACGGCTTCGTATCCTCTGTAAAATTCCCGCACCGCTATGGCGCTGACGATCACGCAGGCTCCCATGAGCCAGTAACCGCCCAGATAAACCAAAGCAAGCAGCGGCAGCATCATGCACGCCGAAATAATCCTTGTTTTCATTGCTTTTCCGCCCCTTTCCGTCCGCCGAATCTTCGGCCTCTGTGAGTAAACTCCTCTATGATTTGTTCAAATTCCTCCGGCGTAAAGTCCGGCCAAAGGGAATCCGTAAAGGCAAATTCGCTGTAAGCCGCCTGCCAGAGGAGAAAGTTTGACAGGCGCATCTCCCCGCTTGTCCTTATGATCAGATCCGGGTCGGGGATATTTCCGTTTTCCTCACCGGTGTAAAGGTAGCGGGAAATCAGTTCTTCCTTCACATCTGACGGTCGTATTTCTCCTGTTTCCGCCTCTTTGGCTATCCTTGCCACAGCCCTTGTGATTTCCGCCCGGCTGCCGTAGTTCAGCGCGATGTTAAACTGCAAACCGTCATTATCCGCAGTAACCGCCAGCGCCTTATTTATGCTGTCCTCTGCGGATTTCGGAATTTTTGTATAATCTCCCAGTATATGCACTTTTACATTATTTTCATTCAGTTCTTCCAGCTCGCTTGCAACAAATTTCACAAGCAGATTGAATATTCCTCCCACTTCTTCCCGGGAGCGTTTCCAGTTCTCCGTGGAAAAAGCGTAAACCGTCAGGTATTTTATTCCGAGAACATCTGCCCGTTTTATGATCTCCTTCATGGCATACATACCCTGATTGTGGCCGGAAAGCCTTGTGACCTTGTTCTTTTCCGCCCAGCGCCCGTTTCCGTCCATGATGATCGCCACATGCTTCGGAACATTTGTAATTTGACTCATTATTTCTCCTATAAAGAGTGTGGCTACAAAATATAGCCACACAACTGTTTATCCGTATGATGATGATTTGCGGCGGAAGATTATACTTCCATAATTTCCTTATCCTTTGCCGCGATGATGTCGTCGATTTCCTTTGTTGTCTTGTCCGTCGCCTTTTGAACGTCGTCAAGGGCTTTTTTCAGCTCGTCCTCGGTGATTTCGTGCGCCTTTTCCAGCTTCTTCAGCTCATCGTTTGCTTCTCTTCTGAGATTTCTTATGGCAATCTTGCTTTCCTCTCCCATTTTCTTAACCGTCTTGGTGAGTTCTTTTCTTCTCTCTTCGGTTACCTGAGGAATGACCAGTCTTACGCATTTTCCGTCGTTGGAAGGGTTGATCCCGATGTTTGCAACGTTGATCGCCTTTTCGATTTCGGAAATGGATTTCGGATCAAATGGCGTGATCATCAAGGTTCTTGGATCCGGAACCGAAATGTTTGCAAGGTTCTTAAGAGGTGTCGGCGAACCGTAGTAGTCAACCATCACCTTGTCAAGGAGCGCCGGGTTTGCTCTGCCGGCTCTGACCGTGTTTAAATCCTCTTTCAAAATTGATATCGTCTTTTTACTTCTTTCTTCAAGATTCTTCTTAATGGTTTCCATTTTTTCCTCTTTTTCCTCCTATTTTATAATCGTACCTATCTTTTCGCCCCGAATTGCGCGAAGCACATTTCCGTCCTCGGCGATTGCAAACACATGGATCATAATTTCGTTATCCTTGCACAGGGTCGCGGCGGTCAGATCCATTACCTTCAGGTCTTTTTCCACGACCTCCATGTGGGTAAGCTCTTCAAATCTTACCGCATCCGGATTCACTGCCGGATCGCTGTCATAAACCCCGTCTATGTTCTTTGCCAGTAAGATCACATCGGCATCGATTTCCGCCGCTCTGAGGGCTGCCGCCGTGTCGGTTGAGAAGAAGGGATTTCCCGTTCCTGCCCCGAAAATCACGATGTCGCCGTGTTCCAGATGGCTGAGAGCCCGTCTTCTGGCATAAGGCTCTGCGATTTCTTTCATTTCTATCGCCGTCTGCACCTTTGCGCTGACACCCAGAGCAAGAAATGCGTCCTGCAAAGCCAGGGAGTTCATTACCGTCGCAAGCATACCCATATAGTCTGCCGTGGCGCGGTCCATATCCTTGCTGGTTCTGCCTCTCCAGAAGTTTCCGCCGCCTACGACGATTGCCACCTGCACGCCTAAATCGTGAATTTCCTTCACTTCCTTGGCAACCTTTCGGGTCATTTCTTCGTTGATTCCGAAACGCTGCTGACCTGCAAGCGCCTCTCCGCTGATTTTCAGTAAAACTCTCTTGTATATGGGTTCCATCTGCTACCTCCGTTCCGCTTTTCAATCGAAAATATTATACCACAGCCTCTCTTATATCACAAGAAATTCTTATCATCTTGCCCCGCTCTTTTTGCCTCTTTTTGTCCGCCCTTTTTTCCCTTTTTGCCGCCCATTCTTGTCTTTTGCACAAGCAAAAAGAAGCCTGCCGGAGACCTCCGTAAACGGATTTTTGCCTCGGCAGGCTTTGCTCTATCTTACTCTGATATAGCTTTTGCGATTTTTTCCCTCTCTTTTTATGCGGAAAACCCCGGTCGGCGTAATCTGCTTGTTGTCAAGAATCCTGAGGACCTCGTCGATGTCGTCGTTTCTGAGATAAAGCCCGGTTCCGCAGGATCTTACAAGCTCCGCAGGCAGCTTTTTCATGGCAGCGCGAATCCCGCTTTCTTCCAGCATATCCTCGGCGTATGCCGCCTTATAAAAAGATGAAAAGGACAGAATATATTCCTGTTCCACTTGATTTACCTCCTCTTTCGAATGTATCTTTTCCTTGCCGGTTTTCTCCTAACCGCTGATTTTCCTTATGACAAGGTCTTTGAAGCTTGCCTTTTCCACACGCTTCTCCGCGAAAACAGGATAGCTGCCGATTTTCTCTCCATTTTTGTATACCATCAGTTCCCCAACCTTATCTCCTGCTAAAAGAGGCAGCGGTACATTTTGGTCAAGGCTTACCTTGCTTGTCACCGATTCTTTTTCTCCCTTCGGCACCAGAGCGGTTATCTTCTCTCCCGTAGCGACGGAAACCCTTTCCGGGGTTCCCCGGGCAATTTTCATTTCACCCACGATCTCCCCCTGCTCTGCAAGGACTGCCGCCTCGTAGTTTGCAAAGCCGTAGTCGAAGAGCTTCGCAACCTGCGAATTTCGGTTCTTCGAGGTTTCGCAGCCCAGAACCACCGCGATGAGATGCACATCGTCCCGGGTTGCCGAGGCGCTGAGGCAGAATCCCGCGTCGCTGGTGAAGCCGGTTTTTATGCCGTTACAGCCGGGGTAGGTCTTTATCAGTTTGTTCGTGTTGGTAAGCCCGAATTCCTTCTCTTTTCCCGGAAGTCCTACGGTTATCGTGCTTTGCCATGTGGTAAACCATTTGTGGGTTTCCTCGAAATCATAAAGTTTACGCGACATGACTGCTATATCATATGCGCTGGAATAATGATCTGCCACAGGAAGCCCGTTGGTATTTACAAAATGGGTATCTGCCATGCCAAGCTCCTTTGCTCTGGCGTTCATTCTTTCCACGAAAATTTCCTCGCTGCCGGCGACAAACTCTGCCAACGCAAAACAGGCGTCGTTTGCGGAGGCCATGGCGACCCCCTCCATGAGCTGGCTGACCTTGTGGGTCTCCCCCGCTTCCATATACATCTGGCTTCCGCCCATAGCCGCGGCGTTTTCGGAAATCGTAACCACATCTTCAAGGGTGATTCTGCCGCTGTCCACCGCTTCCATCACCAGAAGCATGGTCATTACCTTCGTTACGGAGGCAAGGGGCAGTTCCTTATGGGCGTCCTGCTGAAACAGCACCTCTCCGCTTTGGGCGTCTATCAAAACAGCACCCTTTGCCTCCACGGTAAAGCCTGCCTGAGGTCCTTTATCGCGGCTTGGCACGTCGCTGACAGTTTCAACTTCAATAGGCTCCTGCTTCGGGAGCTTTTCTCCCAGTCTGGAAAGTCCCACAAAACCGCAGAGGACAAGGCTTACCCCCACGATACTCGACACGATCTTTTTCCACATAAAAAAGCCTCACCCTTTCCCCTTTAGTGGTAAAGTATATGAGGCTTTTGTTTTGAATATGTCTATATTGCTCTCTTTTTTCAATTTCATTACAGCCCGATGATTTCCTTGATCAGCTTCGGTTTCTCAACCTGCTCCCGGGATAGTTCAAAGGCTTTGCGGGCTTCTTCCATTCCGTTGTCCAGCTTTGCCGGATCGTTGCCGTAAAAGGTGGCGAGAATATCCCCTTTGTTCACGGCGTCGCCGACCTTTTTATGGAGATAGATCCCTGCGGAAAGGTCGATTTTATCCTCCTTCGTGGCTCTGCCTGCCCCCGTATGCTGGGAGGCAAGTCCGATACGCCGCGCCGCAATCTTGGAAACATAACCGTCTGTCTCCGCCCTCAGTTCCAGCCTATGCGCCGCCTGGGGGAAAAGCGCGTAATCGTTCACGACCGCCGGGTTGCCGCCCTGTGCCGCCACGAATCGCTTGAACTGTGCAAGTCCCTTGCCGCTTCGGAGTGCTTCCTTTGCCATGTCATATCCCTGCTCCGGTGACTCCGCCTTGCCGCCGAGATAAATCATGATTCCCGCCAGCTTCTCCGCCAGCTCCGTGATGTCCCCGGGTCCCTTGCCCTTCAGGGTTTCTATCGCCTCGATGACTTCGAGAGCGTTTCCCACCGCGCAGCCTAAGGGCTGCCCCATCTCGGTGATGGCTGCGACGGTCTTTCTGCCCGCCTTGTTGCCGATGTCAACCATCAAGTCCGCAAGGGTTCGGGCATCGTCGATATTTTCCATGAACGCGCCGTCCCCCACCTTTACATCGAGAACAATGGCGTCGCTTCCCGCTGCCAGTTTTTTGCTCATTATGGAAGAGGCAATCAAGCCGAAGTTATCAACCGTCGCCGTAACGTCTCTGAGAGCGTAAAGTTTTTTGTCCGCAGGGGTGATGTGGGCAGTTTGCCCGATTACCGCCATGCCGATTTCATTTACCTGACGCAGAAATTCCTCCGGTTCCAGGGAGGTACGAAAGCCCGGGATAGATTCCATCTTGTCCACGGTTCCGCCGGTGAAGCCCAGTCCCCGCCCGCTCATCTTGGCGATGGGAACGCCCCAGGCCGAGGCAAGGGGAGCAACGATAAGGGTCGTTTTATCGCCGACACCGCCGGTGGAATGTTTGTCCACCTTGATTCCCTTTATCGGGGAAAGGTCGATGGTATCCCCGGAATCGCGCATGGCGTTGGTAAGCTGAAAGGTTTCCGTCCTGCTGAGACCCCGGAAAAAGATCGCCATCAATAGCGCCGAAGCTTGGTAATCGGGAATATCCCCCGCAACATAGCCGTCAATAAAATATGCAATCTCTTCCCTTGAAAGCTCACCGCCCTCACGCTTTTTATAGATGATGTCATTCATGTTACAGTTCATAACTCTCACCTCTTGTTTTCCGTCTTATTTCTCGATCAAATCCGCAAATCCCGTTCCCACTGAGTGATGTTCGACTTCCAAAATGTCGCAGACCGTGGCGCCGATATCCGCAAAGGAGCTTCTCGTGCCCAGGTTTACGCCTTCCTTGCACTCCGGACCGTAAACGATCAGCGGAATGTATTCCCGGGTATGATCCGTTCCCGGCGCCGTTGGGTCGTTTCCGTGATCCGCGCAAATCATCAGCACGTCCTCTTCGTCCATGGCCTCCATGATTTCCGGAAGCCTTGCGTCAAACTCTTCGATCGCCTTGCCGTAGCCTATCGGATCCCGCCGGTGTCCGTACTTTGAGTCAAAGTCCACCAAATTTGTAAACACAAAGCCCTCAAAGCCCATGTGAATTGCCTCTATGGTCTTGTCCACGCCGTCCATGTTATCGGTGGTGTGAACCGATTCCGTAAGCCCTTTCCCATTGAAAATATCGCCGATTTTGCCTACGCCGTAAACCATCTTGCCGGAAGCCTTGATAGCGTCCAGAATCGTGTCCGCAGGGGGCGTAACGGAGTAGTCTCTCCTGTCGGAGGTTCTCTCCCGCTTCCCCTCTGAATTGATGATGTAAGGTCTTGCAATGACTCTGCCGCAAGCCCATTTTCCGGTGAGAAGCTTTCTGGCGGTTTCGCAGATCGCATAAAGTCTTTCCAGCGGAATCACCGCGGTATTTGCCGCAATCTGAAAAACGCTGTCTGCGGAAGTGTAGACGATGGGTTTTCCGGTTGCCTCGTGCTCCGCTCCGAGTTTTTCGATGATTTCCGTGCCGCTTGCCGGATAATTTCCCAGGCAGCCTATGCCGATCTCCCGTTCAAATTCTGCCATGAAATCAGCCGGAAACCCCTCGGGATAGGTCTTGAAAGGAATTTCGGTCTTAAGCCCCGCAATTTCCCAATGTCCGGTGGTGGTGTCTTTCCCCACGGAAAGCTCCGCAAGCCTGCCGAAGCAGCCCTTCGGTTCGGGTACAGCGATTTTTCCGCCCAGTATTCCGTCGATATTTCCCCAGCCGAGAGAGAGAAGATGCGGTATATGAAGTCCTCCGCACTTTTCCCAAATATGCCCGAAAGTGTCGCAGCCCTTGTCGCCGTACTTTTCGGCGTCCGGCATCTGCCCCACCCCAAGGCTGTCCGTCACAATCAAAATTACCTTTTTCATATTT
>CAVHEY010000022.1:0-14510 GCA_963635155.1 Bacteroides stercoris | reverse complement strand
AAAAAGAGAGGAGTCAGCGATATGGCGGCAATCAGCGAAGAAAAAAACAAACAGCAGGAGAAACAAAAAAAGGAGATAGCCAAGGCGTACGGAAAATACGCCAAGGAATTTACCCCAAAGCCAAAGTATTTTTCAAACTGGGTGAAAGCCTTTCTCACCGGCGGAGGGATCTGCGCCCTAGCCTTTTCCTTTCAGACCTATTTGCAGGGAAAAGGAGTTTCCGAAGAAGAGGCGGGGATATTCGTGACCATAAGCCTTATCATGCTGGCACAGCTCCTCACGGGGCTGGGGGTTTTCGATGTAATCGCAAAGTTTGCAGGGGCAGGGGTAATCGTACCCATCACGGGATTCGCAAACTCCATGGTGGCACCGGCGCTGGAATACAAGCGGGAAGGGCTCGTGCTGGGCGTGGGAGCAAAGCTTTTCAGCGTGGCGGGACCGGTGCTGGTGTGCGGCATAAGCGCGGCAACCGCAGTGGGGGTAATCTACCGGCTTATTTTAAATTAGCAAGCGCAATACGAAGTGAGGGAAAAGAAAATGGCAAGAAAAAAACAGGGGGCGCAGACCGTGAGATTTGAAAACAAGCCCTATATCATCGGCAGAGGAAATGTGGTGGGAAAAAAGGAAAGCGAGGGTCCGCTGGCGTCTTGCTTCGACGAGGCTCTCACCGACGATATGTACGGTGAAAAGTCCTGGGAAAAGGCAGAGTCCAAGATGCTCCAGACCGCCATGAGCAAAGCCTGCGACCGGGCGCAGTTGGACAAGAAAAGGATAGACGTCATGCTCAGCGGGGATTTGGTGAATCAGCTCATGTCCTCCTCCTTTACGGCGAGAAATCTGCACATACCATTTTTGGGAATTTACGGAGCCTGTTCCACCATGGCGGAATCCATGGTGCTGGGGGCGATGCTCATCGACGGCGAATTTGCTTCCAATGTGCTTGCAGGGGCTTCCAGCCATTTTTGCACCGCGGAGAGACAGTTCCGAATGCCCGTTGAACACGGAAACCAAAGACCGCCATCAGCTCAGTGGACGGCGACGGCGGCGGGGGCGGTGGTGATTTCCGAGAGCCCCGGCGGGAGCCTGCCGGAAAACAGGGGAAAGATAAGGATCACGGCGGCTACCATCGGCAAGGTCATAGACGCCGGAATCAAGGACGCCAACCAAATGGGGGCGGCAATGGCGCCTGCGGCTGTGGATACGCTGCTGAATCATTTGCAGGACACCGAACGGGACATTGACGATTACGACCTTGTGGCGACAGGGGACTTGGGCTACATCGGAAAGGACATCATGCGGGATTTGCTGGTGGACGCGGGGCTTGATTCCAAGAAAGTTTTCAGCCACTACGACGACTGCGGAACCATGCTTTTTGAGAAAGCCCAAGATGTTCACGGAGGCGGAAGCGGCTGCGGCTGCTCGGCGGCGGTTCTCACGGGAAGCCTCCTGAAAAAAATGGAGCTGGGAGAGTACAGGAAAATTTTGCTCCTGTCCACGGGGGCGCTCCTTTCGACGATTTCTCCCTTTCAGGGGGAAAGTATACCGGGCATTGCTCACGCCGTTGCATTGGAGGTGGAATGATGGACTATGTATGGGCATTTTTAATCGGCGGACTTTTTTGCGGGGCAGGACAGATCCTTATGGATACCACAAAACTTACCGCACCGAGAATTCTTGTGATTTTCGTCCTTGCAGGAGTGGCGCTGCAAGCCTTCGGCTTGTACGAGCCGATCGTCAAGCTGGCGGGAAACGGAGCTACCGTGCCCCTTCCGGGCTTTGGATATAATCTTGCAAAGGGAGCCATGGAAGGGGCGAAGGAGGGCTTCCTGCCTGCCATCACGGGACCGGTAAAAGCCTCCGCAGCGGGAATTGCCGTTGCCATTACCTTCGGCTATCTCGTTTCCCTTATCTTCAATCCGAAATCTCCAAAGCGGTAAAAATATATAAAGAGCTTACAACTGATTTACAATAAAAGGGCAATAAGGCAATAAAATGACAAAGAAGCTATAACGAAAAAAATATGAAGGTTCCGCAAGGAGCCTTTTGTTGTATGCTTTACAAAACAGCGAAAATATGATAAATTAAAGAGATGAAAAAAATAGCGATTGATATGATGAGATTTGGACTCAACTTAATATATGCGGTTTTGAAGCTGTTTCCTGCAAAGAAAAACAAAGTGCTCTTTCTCAGCCGCCAGTCAAACACCCTTACCCTGGACTTTAGGCTGACCCAAGAGGAGCTGAAAAGGGAAGATTCGGACATCGAGATGGTCACCATATGCCACAGGCTGGAGGGAGAGGGCAGCGGGGCAATTGCCTTTGCAAAATCAACCCTCAGAAGCATGGTTCACCTTGCAACCTCTTCGGTGTGCGTCCTTGACGCCTACTGGCCGGCGGTATCCCTGCTTCACCACAAAAGGAGCCTTACGGTGATCCAGATGTGGCACGCCCTGGGAAAAATCAAACAGTCCGGCTATCAGACTTTGGGCAAGGAATCCGGAAGAAGCGAGGAAATCGCAAGGCTCATGAAAATGCATGAGGGCTACGATTATATCATCGCCGGAGGAAGGGCATGGAATCCCTTTTATTGCAAGTCCTTCAACACCACGGAGGACAAGCTGGTGAATTGCGGACTGCCGCGAATCGACTATCTGCTGAAAACCGAGAAGCAAAACCGGGATGCGGTGCTTGCCGCCTATCCGGCATTTAGGGACAAAAAAGTGGTGCTTTACGCTCCGACTTTCCGAAGAAAGATAGAACTGAGATGGCAGGGACTGGCAGAAATCGCAGGAGAAGACAGCGATTTTGTGTTGGTAATAAAGGGACACCCGAATCAGCGGATCGAGCTTGAGGAGCTGCCGGATATACAGGGGATCTACACCTGCCCCGAATTTTCCTCTGGGGAAATCCTTGCGGCCTGTGATTTTCTGATTACGGACTACTCGGCGATCGCCATCGAGGGGGCGGTACTGGACAAACCCACCTACTATTTCGTATATGATTACGAGGAGTATCGCCAAAAAAACGGCATGAATATCGACCTTTTCCGGGAAATGCCGGGCTGCGTGTTCAGAAACGCGGAGGAGCTTATCAAAAACCTCAGAGAGGGCGAATACAATAGGCCGGCGCTGGAACGCTATCGGAAGCGCTATCTTCCGGAGCATTTGGGAAGCTCCACAAAAGAAATTTGCGCGCTGATCCTGCGAAATCTCAATGGGGTGAAAACAAAATAGTAGAATAAACAGAGGACAATAGACGATAATGGACTTTTTTAAATTTGCCAGATGGGCAATCAAAAAAATGAAGCTGACGCTTCTTTACTTCCGGAGAATCCTCTTTGCGAAGAATCATTTTAAATGCTCCTTTTTCAAGAAGATGAGGGCAAATCTTGGAGGGGGCTTCCTGGCAGACCAATGGATGCTCTACGATTTCGACCACAACGACAAGCACGAATACCTTTCGGAATTTGACTGGTATCGTTCCAGATATATAAACGAACCCTTTGATTTCGTCTGCAACAACAAGATTGCCTCGGCGGAGATTTTGAAACAATATGTGCGGGTTCCGGAAAGCTATATGATCAAGAACAGGGGCTTTCTTTCCAGCTTCCGCAGCGTGGCGATGGAATACGAGGACGCCCTTGCCCTGCTCAAGGAAAAGGGCAGCTACTTCTTCAAACCCTACGGAAAAGGCAAGGGAACGGGAGTCGTGATCATGACCTACGATTACGAAAAGGACACGCCCTGCATCGACCTGAAACCCGTAACAAAGGAAGAATTTATCGATTATCTGAAAAAACGGGACGACTGGTTCATCAGCGAGGCGATGAAACAGCACCGGTACCTGGACGAGATATACGACAAAACCGTCAACACCATTCGGTTTATCACCCTCAAAGACCCGAAAACCCACCAATTCAAGGTGTTCTTCGCGGTGCAGAGGATAGGAACAAAGGAAACCATTCCGGTGGACAACGGAAGTCGGGGCGGGCTGGTTGCCAACATCGATTTGGAAACAGGGGTGCTGAGCGAGGCAAGATGCCTTCACAACCGAAATGTTTACAAGGTCCATCCGGATTCCGGAGCGCCGATTGAAGGCGTGCAGATCCCGAACTGGCAGCAGCTCAAAGAGGATATGATCAGCCTTGCAAACAAGCTCCCCTATATGCATTTTATCGCATGGGACATTCTCATCACGGAAGAGGGACATTGCATCATAGAGGCAAACACATCTTCCGGAGTGAATATTATCCAGCTTTGGGGCGGACAGCGCCACAAGGAACTGGGAGATTTTTACCGGTATCACGGAGTCATCAAGTAACGGAGTTATCAATTAACAGACTCAGCAAGTAACAGAGTTATCAAGCAAAGGAAAGCAAATGAAATACATCATTATGGCAGATGGCAAGGGCACCCGGTGGGGAAACTACCGGGACAAGCCCAAACATCTGATTGAAATTGACGGGGAAACTCTGCTGGGCAGAACCGTCAGGCTTTTGAAGGAAAAGGACCCGGGCTGCGAGGTCATCATCACCTCCCACGATTCCCGCTACGAGTTCGAGGGGGCAAGGCGCTACGAACCGAAGCACAATGTGCTGGAAATCGACCGCTTTACGGAGGAACTCATCGAGGACGACATCTGTTTCCTTTACGGAGATACCTTTTATTCGGAAAAGGCAATCAAAACCATCGCAGACACCGCCCCGGAGGACATTCTTTTCTTCGGAAACGAGCGGGCGATCGTTGCGGTTAAAATTGCCGACGGCAAGCTGTTCCGATACCATGTGGACAGAGTCAGAGAAAAATATCTTAACGGAGAAATCAAAAAATGCATCGGCTGGCAGGTGTATCAGTCCTTTCTGAATCTGCCCTTCGGTGAGAAAAAAATAGACGCCAAATTTATATTACTAAAGGACGGCACAGAGGATTTTAACTCCCCTGAAGACTACAACAGGAGGCAAAACAGGCAATGGGATTAAAAAGACTGGTAGTAAACGCGCTGGCGTTCGGCTCGGTTTCAAAAGGCTTTACCGGCGGCGAGGCACGCAGATGGGTGCGCGAGGTATATAGACACAAGACGAGAAATTACGGATTTACCCATAAACAGACGAATTGGGCGCTGAGCCACGGCTTCATGCCGGAGCAGGTGGAAAGACTGGGAATAACCGAAGAAAATGTGGGAGATTACATTTCCGCAAAGGACTATGCCTATCTCAGACCCCTTAACGGCGCCTACAGTAAGTGGATTACGGACAAGGTGACCATACACACGGTTTTCAAGCCTTTCAGACAGTATATGCCGAAGCTGTATTACCAGATAAGCAAACGATATGGCGAAACCGTGATCATTCCCATGGAAAAGGACGTATACGAGGCGAGTTTTGAGGATGTATTTGCCCTTATCAAAGAAAAGGGTGAGGTGACCCTTGCTCAGGCAAACGGCATTTCGGCGACGACACTGGCATATAAAAACGGAAAATTGTACTTTGACGACAAAGCCTTTTCCGAGGAAGAAATGAAAGAGAAGCTTTCCCAGTTTTCCGCCACCCTTGTGGTGAAAGAAAAGGTAAGGACCGGGGAGGAAGTCGATAACGGCGTCCTGAATCTCATCGTTTTCAATGAGTTTGGCGACAATCCGGTTATAGGGGATGCTTTCTTCGTCTTTGGCGAATACGAGAAAAATTCGGTAAGAACCCTCGCTCAGAGAAAGGCGGACAGTCTGGAAGAAGAGGATATCCGCGACGACAGATACAGAGCCATCAAGGCAGAACCCGCAGACGAAAAGACGGGAACATGGAGAGGAAAACCCATTCCCCATTGGGACGAGATTAAAGACGTGATCGAACGCCTTTGCATTTTCGTGCCGCAGCTGGAGTTCTTCGGGGCTGAAATCGTAATAAATGCAGAGGGCTTCAAGATTACGGCGCTTTCAAACCAGCCGGAATACCCGACCTGCAAGCCTTTCAGCAAGGAAACCAGTGCCTACCTGTCCAGAAAGGTCGCCCAGAAGAAAGAAGCCTATAAAAAGAAGGACGCAAGGACAAACCGGGGAGCGAAGAAGTTTAAATCACGGGTAAGAGCCAGATTTGCAAAGATGTTTTATCCAAAGGGACTGGTGCCTTATCTCAGCACCCGCTGGATCAGCGATGTGTGGAAAGATTTCACCACCAACAAAGATACGAGCTTCGGGCAGAAGATGTGGGCGTACAAGCACGGCTTCCTGTCCTACCGGCTTTTGCAGTACGGCATCACGAAGGAAAACCACGAGGAGTTCATCTCCGACTTTGAATATAAATGGCTTCGGCACATCAATCCGAAATACAGAAAGTGGATGGAGGACAAGATCACCGTCAAATATGTTTGCTCGGACTATAATGAGTGCTTTCCGGAGTATTACTACCACATCATTTGCAAAAACGGCAACAACAAGGTAATTTCCATGATGGACCTGCCGGAGGGCTATACCAACACCTTTGAGGACATCTTTAAGCTGGTGGCTGAAAAGGGCGTTTTGGCGCTGAAACCCGACGAAGGCTCCCACGGGGACGGCTTCTACAAATTTACCTGTGAAAAGGGAAAGTACCAGCTGAACTATAACGATGTAACGAAACAGCAGGTGCTTGACATATTGGAAGACATCGAAAACCAGTACCTTGTCACCGAATATATCAATATGTGTGACGAGCTTAAGGCTGTCTATGACGGCGCGGTGAATACCGTAAGAATGATCGTATTTAAGAAGGACGGACGGGAGCCGCAGATCGGCAATGCCTATGTGCGCTTCGGCTCAAAGGCGACGGGAGCCGTGGATAATGTGGGAGCAGGCGGCATGACCGCAACCATCGATGTGGCAACGGGGCATTTCCACGATGCGAAGATCGTCCGCAGCAATTCCATCGAAGATTGCCCGATCCACCCGGATACGGGAGTTCCCATTGACGGATATCTGCCCCATTGGGAAGAGGTCAAGAAACAGGTTCTCGATGTGACCCGTTCCATCAAGCAGCTTGAATTTTTCGGCGTTGACCTTGCGGTAACAAACGACGGAATAAAATTCCCGGAGATCAACCGATTCCCGGACTATCCGGCGGTAGAAAAATACACAAAGCCCACGAGAGAATATTTGCTGGGAAGACTGGCGGCAAAGAAGCGTCTTTACGGATATGACAAGAAGAAAAACCGCACCCTTGTGCATCTTCCTGAGAGGAGATAATTTTGAGTACACTGAACGAAATTTTACAAGACCATATGGCCTACCGCAGGCAGCTTACCAAACTGGCGAAGTCCGACCTTAAGAAAAGCTACAGCGGCGCGGTTCTGGGCTGGGCATGGGCGCTCATCAAGCCCGCGATCCTTATATTTGTCTTTTGGTTTGCTTTTACCATGGGGCTGCGGAAGGGCGGAGACGTTGACGGCTATCCCTTTTTCCTGTGGCTGATAGCGGGGATGATCCCTTGGTTTTATATGCGGGACATGATTACCGGCGGCGCAAATTCCATCAGGCGCTACAAGTATCTTGTGACAAAAATCAAATTCCCGATTTCGACGATTCCCACCTTCATCAGCATGGCGAATATGGCGGTGCATATGGGACTGATGCTGATTTTGTTTGGAATATACATTGCCTTTGGCTATATGCCGACGGTGTACTGGCTCCAGCTTCCGCTGTATATGCTGATGATGTTCCTGTTTTTTACGGTGTGGGGGCTTTTTGCGGGGCTGTTTTCCTCCATCAGCAAAGACTTCCTGAATCTGGTAAAATCTCTGGTTCAGGCGCTTTTCTGGCTTTCGGGAATCCTTTACGACGCAAACTCCATAGACGTGGTTTGGATTCGGGACATTCTCCTGTTCAATCCGGTGACCCTCATCGTAAACGGATACAGAAATTCCCTCATCAAGCAGGTATGGTTCTTTGAGGACTTTTCGGAGCTTCGCAATTTCGCCATCGTGTTTATCATCATGCTTGCTTTGGCGGTGTGGGCGTACAAGAAGCTGAAAAAGGATATCCCTGATGTTTTGTAATTCATAGCGGAGAATTTAGCATGGAAAAAACGGTAATCGAGTTTAAAAATGTAACAAAGATTTATAAACTCTTTAAAAGCGATAAGCAGCGGTTCAAGGCTGTTTTCAATAAAAAAACGAAATATAAAAAGAAGATCGCCGTAAATGACCTATCCTTTAAGATACAAAAAGGGGAGTCCGTGGCACTTTTCGGCAAGAACGGCGCGGGAAAATCCACGATTCTCAAAATGATTACGGGGGTGACCTATCCTACCACCGGCGAGATTACGGTAGACGGCAGGGTGGGGGCGCTTCTGGAGCTTACGGCGGGATTCGACCCGGAATTTACCGGGCGGGAGAACATTTTCTTTCGTGGACAGCTTTTCGGGCTGACAGACGAGGAGATTAGGGAGCTGGAACCTGCAATCGTTGATTTCGCAGATCTCGGGGACTATATCGACCAGCCCACCCGGACCTATTCAAGCGGCATGAAAGCCCGGCTTGGGTTTGCCATAAATTCCAGCATTCGTCCGGAAATTCTCATTGTGGACGAGGCCCTTAGCGTAGGGGACAACGAGTTTAAGAAAAAGTGTGTGGACAGAATTAACAAAATTGTAAATGAAGAGGACGTGACCTTCCTGTTTGTAACCCATTCCACCGGAGTGGCGAAGCAGTTCTGCAAGCGGGGGCTTGTACTCAGACAGGGGAAGCTTCTCTTTGACGACAACATAGACGATGCAATCGAGTTTTACAAAAATACGCTGGAGGAAGATGAAAAGAAGAAGAAAGGCAAAGGGATTTTTGAACAATGAGCATGAAAGAAAAAATTAAAGGAATGAAGACGTGGAAAAAAGTGACGATCCTTGTGGTTTTGGTATTGCTTTTGGCTGCGCTCATCGTCGGAGTTGTGGTGTATAGCTACATGAACAGCCTGGTTGACCAGATGCACGAACCAACCGCCGAGGATTACGACCTGTCTTTGGTGGACGTGGACGGCTATATCAATATCCTGCTTTTGGGCGTTGACAGCAGAGACATGGATAACATCAAGGGAACCCGAAGCGACATGATCATGATTGCCAGCATCAACAAGGATACTTATGACGTGAAGCTGACCTCGGTATACAGAGACACCTATCTGAAATTGGGCGACACTTCGACATATGACAAGATCACCCACGCCTGCGTTTACGGAGGACCGGAAATGACCATGAAATCCCTGAATCAGGCGATGGATATCAATCTGAGCAACTATATTGTGGTGAATTTCAAGACCGTAGCGGACGTTGTGGACGCCGTGGGAGGAATTACGGTAGATGTGCAGGACTACGAAATCTATCAGCTTAACAAATACACGAAACAGACGGCAAACAATATAGGCAAGAAAAAATACAATCTTGTAACCTCCGCCGGGGAGCAGACCCTGGAAGGCGTTCAGGCTGTTTCTTACGGCAGGATCCGCAAGGGCGTCGGAGACGACTTTAAGCGGACGGAAAGAATGCGTATCGTAGTATCGAAGGTGCTCGAAAAGGTAAAGACCATGTCTTTCAGCGAAGTAAAGGAAATCATCGACATGGCGGTTCCGCAGGTTCAGACGAATCTGACCATGAACGATATTCTGGCGCTGGGGATCAGACTGCCGAAATACTCGATTTCTTCGGGAGCGGGCTGGCCTTACCAGTGGACCACAGGCACGATAAATAAGATTTCCTATGTTTTCCCGAACGGAATGGCGACAAATACCACCCAGTTCCACAAGGAAGTTTTCGGGCAGGAGGACTACACTCCGTCCTCTACGGTTACGACAATAAGCAATGAAATTGCCGCAAGGATCGCAAGCGCCCGGGCGAACAACGAGATAAAAGGGGAAAAGAAAGGCGAGAGCAAAAAGGATACGAAGACTCAGACCACCGATACCGAGCAAAAGGAAAATACGGACAATACGGGAAGCGGCGAGGACACGGGTGATACGGGAGGCAGTACGGGAGAACCTGCTACTCCGACAGACCCTACGACCCCGACAGAACCGACCGATCCTTCTGCTCCGGTAGACCCGTCTACCCCGACGGAGCCGACGACGCCTACGACCCCGACAGAACCGACCACGCCGACGGAGCCGCAAACTCCAAGCGAAACGGTAACGCCGAGCGACGGGGGAAGTACAACAAGTACGGAAAACTCGCAACAAGGCACATGAAACGGGGCCGGACCCGGCAGAACAATTCCGGACGAGTTTTAGAGCTTTTAAGGCGTAAAATACAAGACAAAAACGAACATACGCTTTGCATATAAATTTTGAAAATACGAGGTAAGAAAAATGGCTAAAGAAAAATTAAACTGGGAAGACAAGCAGGTTAGAGACACTTACAGACATACGGCGTCCCATATTATGGCGCAGGCGATTCAGCACCTGTGGCCGGATACGAAGTTCGCTATCGGTCCCGCAATCGAAAACGGATTCTATTATGACATGGAATGTGAGCATAAATTCGGCGAAGAGGATTTCCTGAAGATCCAAAAGGAAATGAAGAAAATCGTTCAGCAGAATCTTCCTCTTGAAAGAAGCGAGGTTTCCAGAGAGGATGCCCTGAAATTTTTCAAGGAAAGAAATCAGGACTATAAGGTTGAGCTGATTCAGGATTTACCCGAGGACGCGGTGATCACCCTGTACACCCAGGGGGACTTTACAGACCTTTGTGCGGGACCCCATATGCAGTCCACGGGTCAGATCAAGGCATTCAAGCTCATGAGCGTTGCGGGAGCGTACTGGAGAGGAGATTCCGACAGACAGATGCTTCAGAGGATCTACGCCACGGCTTTCCCATCACAGGAGGAGCTGGACGAATATGTTAACATGATAGAAGAAGCCAAGAAAAGAGACCACCGGAAACTGGGACGGGAGCTGGGACTCTTTGCATTCCGCGATGAAGCGCCGGGATTCCCATTCTATCTTCCAAAGGGCATGATCCTCAGAAACGCCCTCATCGACTACTGGAGAGAGGTGCATAAAAAATGGGATTACGTTGAAATTTCAACGCCGCAGATCATGAAGAGAACCCTTTGGGAAACCTCCGGACACTGGGATCACTACAAAGAAAATATGTATACCACGGTTATCGACGGGGAAGATTTTGCCATCAAACCGATGAACTGCCCGGGCAGTATTCTCGTTTACGATTTGGAACCCCATTCCTATCGTGACCTGCCGCTCAGATTCGGCGAACTGGGCATTGTTCACCGCCACGAGCTTTCGGGCGCCCTTCACGGAATGTTCCGAGTAAGATGCTTTACCCAGGACGATGCCCATATTTTGCTGGCAAAGGATCAGATTCAGGGCGAGGTTACCCGCATTGCTCAGCTTTTTGACGAGGTATATTCCCTCTTCGGATTGTCCTATAAGATCGAGCTTTCCACCATGCCGGAGGATCACATCGGAACCCGTGAGGATTGGGAAAAGGCAGAAAACGCCCTTGCCGACGCCATTACTTCCATCGGTAAGGAATACACGCTGAATCCGGGAGACGGAGCCTTCTACGGTCCGAAACTGGACTTCCACATCAAGGATTCCCTGGGCAGAACATGGCAGTGCGGCACGATTCAGCTGGACTACCAGCTTCCGGGCAGATTCAATCTGGAATATACCGGCTCCGACGGGCAGAAACACACGCCGGTAATGATTCACCGGGTTGTATTCGGTTCCATCGAAAGATTTATCGGGGTGATTACGGAGCATTTTGCCGGCAAGTTCCCGCTGTGGCTCGCTCCTGTTCAGGTAAGACTTCTGACCGTAACGGAAAAATTCGTGCCTTATGCCAAGGAAGTTGCGGAGAAGTTGGAAGCCTGCGGCATTCGGGTTGAGCTTGACGACAGAAACGAGAAGATCGGCTACAAGCTCAGAGAGGCAAGAAACCAGAGGGTTAATTACATCTGCGTAATCGGTGAAAGAGAATCCGAGGCTGGAACCCTCACGGTTCGCTCCAGCAAGGCGGGAGAACTTGGCGAAATGCCGGCGGAGGATTTCACGAAAAAGCTGCTTGAAGAAATCAAGACAAAGGCAATGTAAGCCGGAAGTCGGAAGCAGAACGCAGGAGGGCGCAGGGCGGAAAGCAAAATTGTGCCGAAAAAAAGACGAATTTTGGCGAAAAGTGTCGAAACATTTTTCGCCTTTTTTCTTGCAAATATGACATGATTTAGTAAATGGGACATTTCCTTAGGAAACAAACGGAGGTGGCATATGGAAAAATTTTTGCCGGTGATAAACCGTGAGAACTGCTGCAAGGTTTGGCTAAAAGATGTGATATGTATTGTAACCGAGGGAAGGAGGGTTAAAATTACAACGAAGGACGAAAATTTTTTCCTTTACGGGAAAGTTTCGGATTTTCATCGGTATCTTGTGGGGGACAAGCGATTTTACCAATGTACGAAAGGATTTATTTTGAATTTAGACAAAGTGGATTCCATGAAAGACCAGATTATCTATTTTGAAAACGGAATGCAGTATATGCTGGGACGAGGAACTTATCAGAGAACAAAGCAGAGCTTTGTAAATTTTATCAGGACAAAAAAATAAGCGAAAACCCTTGCAATCACGAGGATTATATTGTATAATGCAATGTGGTATGTCGATCCGGCATATCGCAAAAATAATTTAGCACACCGCTTTTAGGAGATGGTTGCCGCGAATTCCTGAAATAAGGATGCGAAAGGGTCTTTAACGGCATGAGAGCATTGCGTAGGTGAAGACCGGCAAGCGGTATTTTACTCGCGGGCGGTGGAAGAAGAAACCAAGGAGGACACAAAAAATGGCAGTAATTTCAATGAAACAATTACTCGAAGCAGGCGTGCATTTCGGCCACCAGACAAGAAGATGGAACCCTAAGATGGCTCCTTACATCTTCACAGAAAGAAACGGAATCTACATCATCGACCTGCAGAAAACCGTAAAGAAGATCGACGAGGCTTATGACTTCATGAGAAGCGTCGGCGAATCCGGCAAACCGGTACTTTTCGTAGGCACAAAGAAACAGGCGCAGCAGGCGGTTGAGGACGAAGCCAACAGATGCGGACAGTACTACGTAAGCGAAAGATGGCTCGGCGGAATGCTCACCAACCACAAGACTATCGCAAAGAGAATCCAGAGACTCAACGACATTCGCAAGATGGAAGAGGACGGAACCTTCGAAAAATTAGCGAAGAAAGAAGTAATCAAGCTCAGAGCGGAAGCCGACAAGCTGGAAAAATTCCTGGGCGGAATCAAGGACATGAAGGAAATGCCGGGAGCTTTATTTATCGTTGACCCGAAGAAGGAGAGAATCGCGGTGAAGGAAGCAAGAATCCTCGGAATTCCGATCGTTGGTATCGTTGATACAAACTGCGACCCGGACGACGTAGACTATGTAATTCCTGCAAACGACGACGCAATCAGAGCCGTTAAGCTCATCGCAGGCAGAATGGCAGACGCGATCATCGAAGCAAATCAGGGCGAAAGCTTTGACGAAGGACCTGCCGAAGAAGCTGCGGAAGCCGCCACAGAAGCGACCGAGGAAACCGAAGCTACAGAAGGAGCAGCACAGGAAGCTCCGGCTGAAGCTACCGAAGAATAATTTACGGGTTGATTAGGAGGAAAAAACAATGGCTGTAACAGCTCAGATGGTAAAAGAATTAAGAGAAATGACCGGCGCAGGCATGATGGACTGCAAGAAAGCGCTGGTTGAAGTTGACGGCAACATGGACGCTGCCGTTGAATATTTGAAAGAAAAGGGACTGGCAAAGGCTGCGAAAAAAGCAGGCAGAGTCGCTGCGGAGGGTCTGGTAAAGATCGCCTTTTCCGATGATCACAAGACCGCCGCTATCGTTGAGGTTAACTCCGAGACAGACTTCGTTTCCAAGAACGAAGAGTTTATCACCTTCGTAGATGATCTTGCAAAACTTGCCCTTGACGCAGAGAGCACGGACATCGAAGCTTTCAAGGCTATGGCCTTCGAAGGGGCCACGGTACAGGACGTTTTGACCGCAAAGATCGCTAAGATCGGCGAAAATATGTCCATCAGAAGAATCGAAAAGGCTTCCGGCGACGTTGTGGCGTCCTATATCCACGGCGGTGGCAGAATCGGCGTTATCGTAGTAGGAACCGGGGAAGCTACCGACGGGGTAAAAGAAGCCCTGACAAACATCGCAATGCAGGTTGCGGCGATGAACCCGCAGTATGTAAGCAGAGACGACATTTCCGCCGACGAGCTTGCGGAAATCAAGAAAATCACGCTGGAAAGCGCACTGAACGACCCGTTCTCCCTTCCGAAGCCAATCTTGAACGAGCTTCTTGACAAGGCGACAAAGGGCGTTTGGAGTGCAGAGGATATTGCAATCTTAGCAGAAAAGAGAGCCGACAAGGCATTCAACTTCAACTATCTGCCGAACTTCCTTTCCCAGGAAGCAAAGGAAAAGCTTGCTGAACTTGCGGTTGCCGCGAAGGCAGTCATCGTAGAAAACAAGATCTTCCACGGACTTGTGG
>CAVHEY010000021.1:0-14785 GCA_963635155.1 Bacteroides stercoris | reverse complement strand
CCCTTGAACAGGAGCGCCGGTATGCTTTCCTGCGCAATTTCCGCAAGAACATACGAAATTCCGTCTTCCCGGCGGCTTGCCATAACCCGGGAGTATTTAATCTCCGCTTCGGAGAGCAGTTCCATCACCGCAAGGGCGGCGTCCGGAACGTCCTTTACCATAAATGCTAACCGGACGCCCTTTTCAAGCTTGCCCATGTCCAGCTTCGGGAAATTTACGGAGTTTATGATGTTTCCGTTCTCGAGGTAATCGCGGATTTCCTTAACCGCCATAACCGCGCAGTTGTCCTCTGCTTCAGCCGTGGAAGCCCCCAGATGAGGCAGAAGAATGACGTTTTCTATGCCGACCAGGTTGTCATTCGGGAAGTCCGTAACGTATTTTGCCACCTTTCCGGCTCCCAGCGCCGCCATAAGGTCAGGCTCCTTTACCAGTTTGTCTCGGGCAAAATTCAGCAAAATCGCGCCGTCCTTCATGGCGGAGAAAAGCTCCGCGTTCATCATGCCCTTTGTGGAGTCGTTTGCCGGAAGATGCAGGGTCACATAGTCGCAAAGGGGCAGCATTTCCTTCAAATCCCCATACACGGTGATTCCCTCACATTCCGAAACAAAAGGATCGTAGCCGAGGATCTCCATGCCCAGAGCCGCCGCAGAAGCGGCTACCTTTCGACCGATGGCGCCAAGCCCGATTACCCCAAGGGTTTTTCCTGCGATTTCGCGCCCCGCAAACTGGGACTTGCCTTTTTCCACGGCTTTGCTCACATCTTCGGTCAGCTCCGAAGCCCATTTCAGCGCGGCGGGAACGTTTCTTGCGGCAAGGAAAAGTCCGCAGAGAACCAGCTCCTTCACCGCGTTTGCATTTGCTCCGGGTGTGTTAAATACCACGATGCCCTTTTCCGCGCATTTGTCCAGAGGAATGTTGTTTACTCCCGCGCCGGCTCTTGCCACAGCCTTGAGCCTGTCCCCAAGCTCCATTTCGTGCATATCCTGACTTCTTACGAGAATGCCGTCAGCCTCAGACGGGTTTTCTGTGACAATATAAGCGTCTGTCAGCTCTTTCAAGCCCACAGGCGAAATTTTATTTAAAGTTGAAATTTTATACATAAATATTTACCTCCCGAAGATAGTATATCACTTTACGAAAGCCCCGTAAAGTGGTATACTAAACCCATACACATAAAATTCGGGAGGCTGCGAACAGCTGAACAAAACTTACAAAACTATATAAATAAATATTGAGTTTTGTACGGAAAACCCCCACCACATCATACTACGGCAAGTGGCTACAGATATTATTCTGAAGAGCAGCTCAACCAAGTATTAAAAGTAAAGCCAAAGAATCGCATTACGATTGGATATTGTCGAGTATCGAGTCGTAAACAAAAAGATGACTTGGAACGACAGATTGATACCGAAAAATCCGAACAACAGGAACTTGTTGAAGATTTGGTTCAAATAATTACGGTATTCAGTCGTAAGCTGCAAGGCAAGCGAGCCAACAAAGCCAAGAAACTTATTAAAGAATTGATGCAGGAGGGAGAAGCCGATGGTAAAAGCCATAAAGGTAATGCTACTGCCGAATAATGTGCAGAGAACTAAGCTGTTTCAGTGCGCAGGCGCTTCGCGATTTGCATATAACTGGGCTTTAGCCAAGGAAAAAGAAAACTACGAAAAAGGCGGCAAATTCATCTCGGATACGGAGCTTAGAAAGGAATTTACAAAGCTCAGAGTCTCCGATGAATATGCGTGGTTACGGAAAATATCAAACAATGTAACCAAACAGGCGATCAAAGACGCTTGCAATGCCTATAAAAACTTTTTCAAAGGTTTGCAAAAGTATCCGAGGTTTAAGTCTAAGAAAAGGTCGAAGCCGAAGTTCTATCAAGACAACATAAAGCTAAAATTCAGCGATACCCATGTTAAGTTTGAGCGCTTTTCGGAAAGCAAGAAGGCAAATAAGCAAAAGCTGAACTGGGTAAGACTTGCAGAACATGGACGCATTCCTACAGACGCTAAGTACATGAACCCGCGAATATCCTTTGACGGGTTGAATTGGTGGATCAGCGTATGCGTGGAGTTTCCCGATTGCAGGGAAAGGCTCAATGATGAAGGTGTTGGCATAGACTTAGGCATTAAAGATCTGGCTGTTTGCTCAGATGGTGCTAAGTACAAAAATATCAACAAGAGCAAAACGGTAAAAAGACTTGAGAAGAAGAAGCGTAGACTGCAACGCAGCGTATCTCGAAAATATGAAAAAAACAAAAAGAAAGGAGAATACTGCAAAACTAATAATATAGTTAAGAACGAAAAACTTTTATTAAAGGTAAACCACAGATTAACGAATATCCGTAAGAACTATTTACATCAAACCACATCTGAGATCGTAAACCGAAAACCAAGGTTTGTTTGTATCGAAGACTTAAATGTATCGGGCATGATGAAGAATAGGCATCTTTCAAAGGTTGTTCAGAGCCAAGGATTTTTTGAATTTAGAAGGCAGCTCGAATACAAGTGCAGCGATGTCGGCATTCAGCTTATTGTAGCTGATAGATTTTACCCGTCATCAAAGACTTGCAGCTGCTGCGGAAACATCAAAAAAGACTTGAAGTTATCTGACAGGGTTTATAAATGTGATTGCGGAAATGTCATTGACAGAGATTTTCAGGCATCAATAAACCTAAAAACTTATGGAGAAAAATTTGCAAGTTAGCACTTAAAAGCTAATGCAACATGTACGGGTTCGTTAGTCCGGAATTTACGCCTATGGAGAGTACAAGAACCTGCGAGTAGATAGATATTTATATCATCAAAAGCATACTCGTTGAAGTAGGAATGAAACATAAAGGTTTATAACTTTTTATAAGTTTTCAGTAACGGGACAAAATGAGCAATAACAATCGAGTATACAACTTTTCGGCAGGTCCTTCGATGTTGCCGGTTGAGGTACTGGAAAAGGTACAGAAAAATTTGTTGAATTACGAGGGCTGCGGGCAGTCCGTTATGGAAATGAGCCACAGATCCAAGGAATTTCAAAAGATTATAGATGACGCGGAAGCAAATCTCAGGGAGCTGATGAACATTCCGGACAATTACAAGGTCCTGTTCATTCAGGGCGGAGGCACGCTGCAATTTGCCATGGTGCCGCTGAACCTTCTTCGCAATTCCAAAAAAGCCGACTATGTGCTTACGGGAACATGGGCGAAAAAAGCCTACAAAGAAGCCTGCAAATACGGCGATATCCGGGTTATCGCTTCCTCCGAAGACGACAAGTTCACCTGGGTTCCGAAGATCACAAAGGAAGACGTGAGACCGGAGGCGGACTACGTTTACATCACCACAAACAACACCATATATGGAACAAAATACAACTATGTGCCGGATACGGGAGAGGTGCCGCTGGTTGCGGATATGTCCTCAAACTTTATGTCCGAGGAAGTTGACGTGACGAAATTCGGCATGATCTGGGCGGGAGCGCAGAAAAACGTGGGACCGGCGGGAGTTGCCATCGCCATCATAAGAGAGGATTTGATCGGCTTTGCCGACGAGAAAGTCCCTACCTACCTTGATTACAAGATTCACGCGGACAACGGTTCCATGTACAATACGCCGCCTTGCTTCTCCATTTATGTTGCCGGAGAAGTGTTCAAATACCTCAAATCCATCGGTGGCATCGCGGAAATGGAGAGAAGAAACCTCGCAAAGGCGAAAATCCTTTACGATTATATCGATGAAAGCAAACTTTTCAGCTGTCCGGTGGCAAAGGAAGACCGTTCCCTGATGAACGTGGTTTTCGTCACAGGCGATGGGGAGCTTGACAAGAAATTCATCGCAGAAGCAAGGGAAAAGGGCATGATCAACCTTGCGGGACATCGCTCCATCGGAGGCATGAGAGCGAGCATTTACAACGCAATGCCGGAAGAAGGCGTTCGCGAACTCGTTAATTTCATGAAAAAATTTGAAGAGGAGAACAAGTAATGAAATACCTGATTGTGATACCGGATGGCTCGGCAGACAACCCGATCCCCTCTCTGGGGGGCAAGACGCCCCTTGAAGCCGCTGATATTTCCACCATGGATATGCTTGCCTCAAAAGGCGAGATCGGAACGGTAAGAACCGTACCGGAGGGAATCAGCCCCGGAAGCGATTCCGCCAACCTGTCGGTCATGGGTTACGACCCAAGAATTTACCTGACGGGACGCTCGCCGCTGGAAGCGGCGGCCATCGGCGTGGATATGTCAGAAACCGATATTTCTTTCAGAGCAAATTTTATTACGGTTGACCCGGCGGGAGAGGCTGCGTACGAGGACTACATCGTGCGGGACCACGCCGCAGGGGACATTACCACCGAAGAATGTGAGGAACTTTTAAAGGACATCAACGATGCCTTTGCCGATGAAAACCTGTATTTCCACACGGGAACGGGCTACCGGCACTGTATGCTCCTGAAAAAAGACCACCCCCACGCTCATTTGGAGTACAAATGCGTGCCTCCTCATGATATCCTTGACCGGCACGCCAGAGAATACCTGCCAAAGGGAAAAAGCGCGGACTTTCTCATTGATATGATGAAAAAGAGCTACGATATATTAAAAGACCACCCGATAAACAAGGCGCGAATCGCAAGGGGACTAAACCCTGCCAACAGCCTTTGGATCTGGGGACAGGGTACCCGACCGGCACTTCCGGATTTCAACGAAAAATTCGGCGTAAAGGCAACCGTGATTTCCGCCGTTGACCTCATCAGAGGCATCGGAATCTTTGCAGGAATGCACGTCGCCACCGTTGAGGGCGCAGACGGCACCATCAACACCAATTACGAGGGCAAGGTGGCAAAGGCAATCGAAGAATACGAGAGAGGTCAGAATATGATCTATATGCACATCGAGGGCACCGATGAATGTTCCCACCAGGGGAATCTCGAAGCAAAGATGAGGTGCGCCCATTACATCGACGGCAGGATCGTAAAGCCTTTGTACGAGTATCTGGAATCCACGGAGGAGGATTACAAGATTCTCATCGTTCCGGATCACAGAACGCCCCTTGAAATCAGAACCCATTCCTCGGATCCCGTGCCGTATCTGATCTACGACAGCAGAAATGTACTTGCGGCAGACCCTCGGAAGCAGTTCAACGAACGCGCCGCTTATGAGGCGAAGAACCACATCGAGGAAGGCGCAACCCTCGCAGACAAATTTTTTGAAAGGACCGGACGATAGAAGGATAGAATGAAAAAACTACTACAAAAGGCGATCTGCTTTGCCTTGGTGTTTTCGGTGGCGGTGACCTCGGCGCTTACGACGGGCTTTGCCGCCTCAAAGCCGAGCCTGACGGCAACCTCGGCGTTTCTCTATTGCGATACGACAGATGAGACGCTTTTTCAAAAGAATGCAGACAAACAATTAAACCTTGCCAGCATAACCAAACTCATGACCTGCCTGATCGCCGTGGAGAAGCTGGGGCTGGACCACGTGGTGACGGTGGACGCCGAAGCGACAAAGGTTGACAAGGTAAGCTCGGCGGTATATGCCGGGGAAAAAATAACGGTGGAGGATTTGGTGTACGAGGCGCTGCTTACCTCGGCAAACGACGCCGCAAAGGCGCTTGCCATCGAAGTTTCCGGCACCCAGAAGAAGTTTACGAAGCTCATGAACGCCCGGGCGAAAAAGATAGGCTGCACGAACACCCACTTTGCAAACGCCAGCGGGATAAAGCTGGGAAAAATCCAGTCCCACTCAACGGCGAGGGACATTGTGCTGATCGCAAAAGAAGCCTTCAGCAACGAAGAAATCCTCAAGATTGCAGGAACGGCGAAATACACCCTGCCGGCGACAAACAAGAACGACGAGCGTAAAATAAAGTCCACAAACCTCTTCCTCGCAGGGGGAAAGGCGACGACCTTCAGCGGAGACATCACCGTAAAGAAATATGCGGGAGTCTTTGCAGGAAAGACCGGAACCACCCCGGAGTACAAAACCACCATGGTGGTAGCCTGCGATATAGACGGATTTACGGTTTATGCGGTAATCATGAACTCCACCCTCGAAAAACGATACAGCGATGTACGAAAGCTCCTTAACTACGCAAAGCAAAGCATTACGAAGTATACGGCATTCGAGAAGGGAGCAGACTTTGGAGAGGCAAAGGTCCTTGGGGGCGCTCAGAATAAGGTGGGAGCCGCCGCCGCAGAAGCGGGACTTATCAATTTGCCGGAGGGAGCTTCCGCCTCCCTTGTCACAACAAAGGTTACATACAAGGAAGATATACAGGCGCCTGTCAAAAAAGGCGATACGGTGGGAAAAGTAGAAATTTTTCTCGCAGATGAAAAAGTCAGAGATATCGAGCTAAAAGCAACGGAAAATGTAAAGGAGGGATGGTTTCTTTCCGCTATCGGGATAACCAACTTCCAGACGATCATCATCTTCGCGGTGCTTGCGGTAATTCTGGCTTTTTATATAACCATTATGATTTTGCGGGCGAAAAACAAGCGAAAGAAAATCCGTGCAAGGCAGGAAAAAGCAAGGCAGATTGCCATGGCTCGGCTTGAACGGGAACGAGACGTAAAGATGAGGGACTGGCCGTACTGATGTTTGATATTAAGGAAAATTTGAAAAAACTCCCGGACTCCCCGGGAGTTTATATGCATAAGGATAGGCTGGGACAGGTCATCTATGTGGGAAAGGCAGTTTCCCTGAAAAATCGGGTGCGCCAGTATTTTCAAGCTTCCGCAAACCACAGCCCGAAGGTGAAAGCCATGGTTTCCCACATCGCGGAGTTTGAGTACATCACCTGCCAGACCGAGATGGAAGCCCTGATTTTGGAGTGCAATTTAATCAAAAAATACGCTCCCAAATACAATGTTCTCCTCAGAGACGACAAGACCTACCCCTATATCAAGGTAACCATGACCGAAAAATTTCCGCGGCTCCTTAAGACCAGAATTCTCGCAAAGGACGGCAGCAAATATTTCGGACCTTACAGCGACGCCGGGGCGGTGA
Organism: Bacteroides stercoris; assembly: GCA_963635155.1. GTDB lineage: Bacteria > Bacillota > Clostridia > Peptostreptococcales > Anaerovoracaceae > CAG-238. The sequence continues at coordinate 7,794 of CAVHEY010000021.1, read as the reverse complement.
ACGACATTATCGAATTGCTCAGCGACATCTATGTGCTGAAACGCTGCGGGGCGAAGAGCTTTCCGGAGGGCTACAGACCCTGCCTGAACTATCACATAAACCGGTGCAGCGGGATATGCGAGGGAAAGATTTCGCCGGAGGAATATCATAGGCGCATAGACAGCGTGATCGAATTTTTAAACGGCAGACAGCAGCCGGTGATAAAGTATCTCACCGAAAAGATGAGCGAAGCCGCCGAAAACCTGAAATACGAGGAAGCCGCGATATATCGTGATCATATCGAGGCGGTAAAAACTCTGGGACAGACCCAGCGGGTCAGCGCGGCATTCGGCAAGGACTTCGACATCGTCCTGCCCGCAGGAGAGGGGGAAAACGCCGCAATCGTGCTGTTTCCGGTCAGGGACGGAAAACTCAGCGGACGGGAAACCTTTAATATGCAGGAAGGCGCAGAGGAAGATTACGATACCTTTGTGGGGGGATTCATCAAGCAGTATTACAGCGCCTTTGCCCGTCCCACTGCCGAAATCGTCCTCTCAAAGCCCCTGAAAGAGGCAGAGCTTATCGAGCAATATCTCGAAGGCGTGGCAGGGGGCAGAAAGGTCAAAATTTTCGTGCCGCAAAAGGGCGAAAAAAAAGCGCTTCTGGAGCTGGCAAAGCGAGATGTGGTGGAGCTTTCCAAGACCCTGGCGATCAAGGCTGAAACGGCGCGGGAAAAGGAGGAACGCCTGAGGGACGCTCTGGAATCCCTTTTGGGAATCCGAAAAGAAACCTACCGAATCGAGTCCTACGATATTTCCAACACCAACGGCGTGGACACGGTGGGAGCCATGGTGGTGTTTAACAACTTCAAGCCCGTGAGAAAGGATTATCGCAGGTTCAAAATAAAAACCGTCGAGGGACCAAACGATTACGGCAGCCTGCAGGAAATGCTCTACCGAAGATTTCGGCGGGCGCTGGCAGGAGATCCGGGCTTTGCAAAGCTTCCCGACCTTATCCTCATGGACGGAGGGCAGGGGCAGGTCAGCTCCGCGGAAAAGGTGCTGACGGCGATGCAGATTTCCATACCGGTGCTGGGCATGGCAAAGGACGACAGCCACCGGACAAGAGCCTTAGTGAACGGCAGAGGCGAGGAATATGTCCTGCGGGACGACCCCTTCCTCTTCAAATACTGCGGACAGATGCAGGAAGAAGTGCATCGATTCGCCATCGACTATCACAGAAATCTGCGAAGCAAGAACGCCATAGGCTCGGTTCTGGATAATATAAAGGGAATCGGTCCCGCAAAGCGAAACGCCCTTCTGGCACATTTCAAATCCGTGGACCATATCCGGACTGCGACGATAGAGCAGCTGATGGAAGCTCCGGGCATCACCGAAAAAAATGCCCTTGCCATCAAGGAATATCTCAGATAAATAACCTTGGATAAGATAACAAAAAGGCTGCCCCCGCGGCTTGGGAGCAATCCATCGCTTGCTTCCCGCCGGAGACAGCCTATTCTGTTTCTAAGTTTTCAGCCGGGTTTGCCGCCGGCTGCGGCGATCGGCTCAGATTCTAAACAGCCACCGAAATCCTACTGGATAAAGTCGCCGCCCTTGAGCACCTTCTTTTCAAGGGTATCGCTGTATTTTGAGCCACCCTCAAGTTGCTCCTTCTGAATCGCTCTGATCTTAAGCGGCAGGGAGAACAGATTGATGAAGCCCTCTGCGTCGTGCTGATTGTAAACCTCGTCCGCACTGAAGGTTGCAAATTCTTCGCTGTAAAGGGCATACTCGGACTTGCTGGCAACCGGAAGAGCATTGCCCTTGTATAGTTTCATCTTGACGGTGCCGGTAACCTGCTCCTGGGTAACATCAACGAAAGCGGAAATCGCCTCCCGAAGCGGAGTGAACCAAAGCCCGTCGTAAACCATCTGGGCAAACTTCTGCGCTACGATGTTCTTGTACTGCATGGTGTCTCTGTCGAGGATCAGACGCTCCAAATCCGTGTGCGCCGCGTAGAGAATCGTGCCGCCGGGAGTTTCGTAAACGCCTCTGGACTTCATGCCTACCAGACGGTTTTCGATGATGTCGATGGTGCCGATACCGTTCTTGCTGCCCAGCTCGTTAAGCTGGCTCAGGAGAGAAACCGCGTCCATCTTCTTGCCGTTAAGACCTACCGGAATCCCCTTTTCAAAGTCGATGTCCACGTAGGTTACTTCGTCCGGCGCGTCCTCCGGCTCGCAGCTCAGCACGTGAATGTCCTTGAGATGCTCGTTCCAAGGGTTTTCCAGATTGCCCCCCTCGTGACTGATGTGCCAGATGTTCTCATCTCTGGAATAAATCTTTTCTACGGTCTGGTGAATCGGAATGTTATGCGCCTTCGCGTATTCGATTAAATCTTCTCTGGAATGGAAATCCCAGCTTCTCCAAGGAGCGATAATCTTAATCGCCGGATTCAGCGCCTTGATGGTGGTTTCGAAACGCACCTGGTCGTTGCCCTTACCGGTGCAGCCGTGACAGATATAGAAAGCGCCTTCTTTTTCTGCGATTTCAACCAGTTTTTTCGCCATCAGCGGTCTTGCCATGGAAGTTCCCAAAAGGTAAGCGTTTTCGTAGATGGCGCCGGCTTTCATAACCGGCCAGATATAATCTTCGACGAATTCCTTCTGGATATCCACGATGTAAGCCTTGGAAGCCCCCGTCTTATACGCCTTTTCTTCGATCTCCGCAAAATCCTCTTTCTGACCTGCGTTGCAGCAAACCGCAATGACCTCGCAGTCATACTGTTCTTTGAGCCAAGTTAAAATAATTGATGTGTCCAGTCCTCCGGAATAGGCAAGGACGATTTTCATTTTGTTCATTTCGTTACGTCTCCTCTATGTATAAATATGCTAAAGTGTGAATAAAGATTAAAAACAATGCCTATTATACTACAAAAAAACAAAAATGCAATAGGGTTTTTGTATTTTTTTTAGAAAACAGAAAAATAAATTTTCGCAAAGATGAATAAAAATACTTGAACAATGCAAAAAACAGGTGTATAATGCAGAAATGATGAATAAATATACGAGGAAAGCGTATAATGCATAAATAAAAAGGAGGAAACAGAGACAGAATGAAAGGTCAGTTATACCTTGCGGACGGAAGCTATTATGAAGGCGAGGGCTTCGGGGCTGCGGCGACGAGCGTGGGAGAGCTTGTTTTCAATACTTCCATGACGGGGTACCAGAAAATCCTCACCGATCCCTCTTATTTTGGACAGATGATTACCATGACCTATCCGCTTATGGGAAATTACGGAATTAACGCCGAGGACAATCAGTCGGACAAGATATATGCGTCGGGGCTTATCGTCAAAGAAACCTGCGAGGCGCCGTCGAACTATCGCTGTGAGAAATCTCTTGCAAACTGGCTGGAGGAAATGGGCATTCCGGGAGTTTCCCATATCGACACCAGACAGCTCACCAAGCGGATTCGGAAACAGGGTACGGTCAAATGCGTGATTTCCACCGAGGGAAAAAGCCTCGAAGAGCTGAAAAAGCTTTGCGAGGAAACAGCCCTGCGGGGGGACTATATGAAGGAAGCTTCCTGGGCTGCTGCGAAATATTCGGATTACACAGGCGGAACCTATCGGGTTGCGGTTTTGGACTTTGGGATAAAGCGCTCGATCCTCGACGACCTGGAAGCCTGCGGCTGCGACGTAAAGATTTTCCCCTATGGATTTACTGCGGAGGAGGTTCTTGCGGGCAAGCCCGACGGCGTTTTCCTCTCCAACGGACCCGGGGATCCTGCGGAGGCATCGGAGGCAATCGCCGAGGTGAAGAAGCTCATGGAGGCGAAGCGGGCAGACGGAAAAGATCTGCCGATGTTCGGAATCTGCCTCGGACACCAGATTTTAGCCCTTGCCGCAGGAGGCGAAACCTATAAACTGAAATTCGGGCATCGAGGCGGCAACCACGGCGTGTATAATAAGGAAACCGACCGCAGCTATATCACTTCCCAAAACCACGGCTATGCGGTGAAGGCGGAAAGCATGATTCTGAAAAATATGGACGTGACGGAGGTAAATTTAAACGACAAAACCGTGGAGGGCATGAAACATCGGGAGAAGCCGATTTTTTCGGTGCAATATCACCCCGAGGCAAGCCCGGGACCCCGGGACAGCAAATATTTATTCGAAAAATTCACGGAGCTTATGAAAGCATGAGAGGAAAGTTGGAAAAATGATAAAAAATCAGATAAAAAAAGTGTTAATCATCGGCTCCGGTCCCATCGTAATCGGGCAGGCGGCGGAATTTGACTACGCGGGGACCCAGTGCTGCAAGGCGATTCGCGAAGAGGGCATCGAGACGGTGCTGATCAACAGCAATCCGGCGACCATTATGACGGATCGGGGAATTGCGGACAAGGTATACATCGAGCCGCTGACGGCGGAGGCGGTGGAGGCGATTCTTAGGGTGGAAAGACCCGACGGCATATTGGCAGGCTTCGGCGGTCAGACGGGACTGAATCTTGCCATGGAACTGGAAGCAAAAGGCGTGCTGGCAGAGCTGGGGGTTGAACTTCTGGGAATCAACAAGGAAGCCATCGAAAAGGCGGAGGATAGAGAGAAATTTAAGGCTTTGATGGAAGAAATCGGCGAACCGATTCCGGCTTCCGCCATCGCGACCGGTCTGGCTGAGGCGAAGAAAATTGCGGAAGAGATCGGTTTTCCGGTAATCATAAGACCCGCCTTTACGCTGGGGGGAACCGGCGGCGGCATCGCAAAGAACGAAGGGGAACTGGAAGCGCTGGCAACCCGTGGCATCGAAAAAAGCGCCATCGGACAGGTTTTAATCGAAAAATCCGTGGCAGGCTGGAAAGAAATCGAATATGAGGTCATTCGGGACCGCAAGGATAACTGCATCATCATCTGCTCCATGGAAAATCTCGATCCCGTGGGGGTTCATACCGGGGACAGCATCGTGGTGGCTCCCACCCAGACCTTGGCGGATCACGAATATCAGATGCTCCGAAACGCTTCCTTGAAGATTATCCGCGCCCTTAAAATCGAGGGAGGCTGCAACGTTCAGTTTGCCCTTGACCCGGACTCGGATCAATACATCGTCATCGAGGTAAACCCGCGGGTGAGCCGGTCTTCCGCGCTGGCATCAAAGGCGGCGGGATACCCGATCGCAAAGATTGCCGCGAAAATCGCCTTGGGATACAGTCTGGAAGAACTTCAAAATTACATAACCGAAGAGTCAAGCGCATTGTTTGAACCTACCATGGACTACTGCGTGGTAAAATTCCCGAAATGGCCCTTCGACAAATTCCGCACGGCGTCCAGAAAGCTTGGCACCCAGATGAAAGCCACAGGGGAAGTGATGTCAATCTGCCGAAGCTTTGAAAGCGCCCTCCTGAAAGCGCTTACCTCCTTGGAGGTAAAATGCGACGGACTGAGAGTACCCTATGTTTCGGGGCTCGCAGACGAGGCACTTTGCGAAAAACTCCTTGCCTGCGACGACGAACGGATCTTCGTCATTGCGGAGCTTCTGCGCCGGGAACTGATGACCGGGGAAGAAATCCACGAAAAGACGAAGATCGACCCCTGGTTCATTGCCAAGATCGGAAATATCGTGGAAATGGAAAAGAAACTGGCGGAAAGTGCCGTTACCCCTGAGCTGATCGCTCAGGCGGAGACGATGGGCTTTACCGACTCGGAAATCCTCAGTCTGACGGGCATGAAAAACGAGGCGCTGCGGGATTTGCGCGACTATAACGGGATCTATCCGGTCTACAAGATGGTAGACACCTGCGCCGGAGAATTTGAGGCGGCGACGCCGTATTATTACTCCTGCTTTGACTCCGAGGACGAATCACAGCCCACGGACAGACCAAAGGTTCTTGTGGTAGGCTCCGGTCCCATTCGAATCGGTCAGGGCATCGAATTTGACTATTGCTGCGTTCAGGGCGTGTGGGCGCTCAGCGAGCTTGGCTATGAATCCATTATCATAAACAATAATCCGGAAACCGTCAGCACGGACTTCGATACGGCGGATAAGCTGTACTTCGAGGCGCTTCACGTGGACGACGTGATGAATGTCATCAAAAAAGAACGTCCTTACGGCGTGGTACTTCAGCTTGGCGGGCAGACGGCGCTGAACCTTGCAGAGGGACTTTCGGAGCGGGGAATTCGCATATTGGGAACAAGCAACCGCTCCATCGATCTGGCGGAGGACCGGGAAAAATTCTCCGCGCTGCTGAAGGAACTGGATATTCCGGCTCCGGCGGGGGGCGCCATAACCCACGCTTCCGAAGCCGCGGAAATCACAAAAAAACTCGGCTACCCATTGATCGTGCGCCCGTCCTTTGTTATCGGCGGCAGGGCGATGCAGGTGGTGTATAACGACGAGGAACTTTACAAATACCTCAAAGAAGCGGTTTCCCTGTCGGCGGAGCATCCGGTGCTGATCGACAAATATGTAGAGGGCATTGAATTTGAAATCGACGCGGTGGGAGACGGTCATGATTTGCTGGTGCCGGGAGTTATGCAGCACATCGAGCGTACCGGCGTACACTCCGGAGACAGCATTTCGGTCTATCCGGCCTATTCCCTGCCGAACGAAATCGTAGACAAGGCGGTGGAATATACGAGGAAAATCGCCGAAGCCCTGTCTGTATGCGGTCTAATGAACGTGCAATATGTCTATGACGGTAACGAAATTTATGTGATCGAAGTCAATCCACGGGCTTCCCGTACCGTGCCGATTCTCAGCAAGGTTACGGGGGTTCCTATGGTAAAAATCGCTATGGCGGTTATGCTGGGACAAAAATTAAAGGAACTGCCATGGGGAACGGGACTGTATCGCAAATCCGGATATTTCGCTGTGAAAGTACCGGTATTTTCCAACGCAAAGCTCACCAATGTGGACGTGGCGCTGGGACCGGAAATGCGTTCCACCGGAGAGGTGCTGGGGCTTGACCCGAAGCTTGACATGGCGCTTTACAAGGGCTTTTTGGGCGCGGGAATCCGCATTTTCACCGAGGGCGGAATCTACGTCTCCCTGAGAGACCACGACAAGACCCAAAGGGCGGCGGAACTGATGAAGCAGTACGCAGACGAAGGATTTTCCATCTATGGCTCTTCCGGAACCTGCCGGTTCTTGGCTGAACAGGGAATCCCTTGCGAAGAAGTGCCCTTCGGCGATGTGGGGAAGATGATCGGCGAGAAAATTCAGGTCATCATTAACGTGCCACAGGTCACGAACAAGATTTCCACGGATATGTTTCCTCTCCGCAGACAGGCAATCGAAAAGGGGCTTCCGGTGCTGACCTGCATGGACACCGCAGGAGCCTACCTTGGGGCGCTTCGCCTGAAGAAAAGCGGAACAAAGCCGGAATATCACGCGATCAAGGAATATTTCGGTTGCTTGCAGGGATAATCTATGGTAAAATGAATCCATTGAAAATAAACTCAGAGTTTATGGAGGAGAAAAATGGCAAACGAAAAGAAAAACGTTGAAATCGAAGAAAGCGACATCATCACTTTGGAATTTGACGACGGACAGGAAGTTGAATGTGAAATCATGGGAGTATTTGACTTCAACGGTAAAGAATATATCGCGCTTATCCCTGACGACGGAACAGACGACGTATACATCTACGGCTACAAGGAAGTGGGCGAAGACGAATTCGAACTCATCGACATCGAAGACGACGAGGAATTTGAGGCAGTGGTTGCCGAATTCGACAGCATTATGGACGAGCAGTAGACACAAGGCGCATCGATTCGAAAAGGAAAGACGAATAGCAAAAAGAACCGTGATGAAAGCCG
>CAVHEY010000020.1:0-14830 GCA_963635155.1 Bacteroides stercoris | reverse complement strand
AAGGGAGCGCAGGGATTTATCCCTTGCGTTTCCCTTTGCGATTGCTTATAATAAAAGGTAGACTAATAAGAAAAGGAAATGGTACAGATGAAAGAAGTTTTGCTCAGAGAGCTTTTTAGAAACACAGCCGAATATGCGGACTCGGAGGTTCTCGTCAAAGGCTGGGTCAGAAACAACAGAAATTCCAACAAGTTTGGATTTATTGAATTAAACGACGGATCCTTCTTCAAATCCGTTCAGGTGGTATACGAAGAAGAATTTTTGGACAATTACGAAGAAATCGCAAAGTCCTATGTTGGCTCGGCACTGGCGGTAATCGGCACCGTATGCCTTACGCCGAATGCAAAGCAGCCCTTTGAAATCAAGGCGAAAGCCATAACCGTTGAGGGGACTTCCACTCCGGATTATCCCCTTCAGCCGAAGCGCCACTCTATGGAGTTCCTGAGAGAAATCGGATATCTGCGTCCGAGAACCAATATGTTCAGCGCGGTGTTCCGGGTTCGCTCGCTGGTTGCCTATGCGATTCACAAGTTTTTCCAAGATCAGGATTTCGTATATGTGCATACTCCTGAAATTACCGCAAGCGATGCCGAGGGGGCGGGAGAAATGTTCCAGGTAACCACTCTTGACCTTGATAATCTGCCGAGAACCGAGGACGGAAAGGTTGACTACAGTCAGGACTTTTTCGGCAAGAAGACGAACCTCACCGTTTCGGGTCAGCTGGAAGCGGAGATTTTTGCCTTGGCGTTCAGAAACGTATATACCTTCGGGCCTACTTTCAGAGCCGAAAATTCCAACACGGCACGCCACGCGTCCGAATTTTGGATGATCGAGCCGGAAATGGCATTTGCAGACCTTAACGATTATCTCGAAGTTGCCGAAAATATGATTAAATACATCATAAATTTCGTCCTGGAAAAAGCGCCGGAGGAAATGCAGTTCTTCAACTCCTTTGTTGACAAAACACTGCTTTCAAGGCTTGACAATATCGTAAATTCCGACTTTGGCAGAGTGACCTACACCGAAGCGGTGGAGCTGCTCCAAAAATCCGGCAAGGAGTTCCAGTATCCGGTGGAATGGGGCATCGACCTTCAGACCGAACACGAAAGATACCTGACGGAAGAAATTTTCAAGAAGCCGGTATTCGTTACGGACTACCCGAAGGACATCAAGGCGTTCTATATGCGCCTGAACGATGACGGCAAAACCGTTGCGGCGGCGGATCTCCTTGTGCCCGGTGTCGGCGAGATCATCGGCGGCTCCCAGAGAGAGGAGAGACTGGAAGTCCTCGAAAAGAGAATGGAAGAAATGGGACTTAACAAAGAGGACTACTGGTGGTACTGCAACCTCCGCAAATTCGGCGGCGTAAAACACGCAGGCTACGGACTGGGCTTCGAAAGAATCATCATGTATGTAACCGGCGTACAGAACATCAGAGATGTGCTTCCGTTCCCGAGAACCCCGAAGACCGCGGAATTTTAGCCGCAAAGCGCAAATCACTTTGCACAGGAGTAGAGTGCAAAAGGAGGCTTTATGGACACCGGAATAAAAAAGCAAGTTTTAGACGAGATTTTCATGCTGGCTGCTAAAAACGACATTGAGAAAATGATTCTTTTCGGTTCGAGAGCAAGAGGCGATTACAGAAAGAACAGCGATATTGATTTAGCGGTATACGGCGGTAGCGTGGCTCGGTTTCAGGCAGACATTGATGAAGAGGTTTCGACCCTTCTGTCCTTTGACATCGTAGCTATGGACGGAAGCGTGCAGAAAGAACTTGTGGATTCCATTAAGCGGGAAGGAAAGGTTTTGTATGAAAAAGTATGAGAACTTTTGCGCGGCTCTGAAAAACATGAAAAACATCTATGCCTATGAAGAACCCTATGACAGCGTGGTTCTCACCGGTCTTGTCGGCTTGTTTGAAATCTGCTTTGAACAGGCATGGAAAATGATGAAAGAAATTCTTGCGGAGCATGGCTACAGCCAAAGCGCCACAGGCTCGCCAAAGCTGATTTTGAAGACCGCCTATGGGGCGGGAATGATAAAGGACGAAGACCTTTGGCTGGACGCTTTAAAAGACCGAAATAATGTCGCTCATGCATATAATGAGAGGGTCGCCTTTACTATTGTCGCAGATGCAAAGGAAAGGTTTTACGATATGTTTTGCGCGCTCCAAAAGGAAATCGAGGACAGGTGGCTATAGTGGACACAAGGACGAAAGGATTTTTGGCAACGGTTATATCGGCGACATTCTTCGGATTTATGCCGCTTATGGTAAAGGTAATATGCAGCTGCGGAGGCAACACCCTCGCCGCTGCTTTTTATCGTTTTTTGTTGTCTCTGCCGGCGCTGTATATCTATCTCAAAATCAAGAAAATCCCTCTGAGCCTTGCAAAAAAGCAGCTCTTTGACATCGCCCTGATTACCATCTTCGGCTACGGCGGAACAACGGTGCTGCTGTTTTCCTCCTATGGCTACATACCCCTCGGAATGGCAACCACGATACACTTCACCTATCCGGTTTTCACGATCCTCGGCTGTTTGCTTTTTCTTCACGAAAAAGTGGTGCCGGCAAAGATTGTGGCGGTGGCGCTGTCCTTTGGCGGAATTTTGTTTTTCTATAACGCAGATGGTTCGGTGAGGGTGCTTGGCATGGTGCTTGCCTTCGTGTCCGGCATGACCTACGCCTTTTACACCATTTATCTCAGGGAAAGCAGCCTGAAAGAAATGCCCACAATGAAACTGATTTTTTATCTCAACATAGCCGGAGCGATGATGATGTTTGCCATGTCCCTTGTTACCGGAGATTTTACGGTGGATTTAACGGCGACCGGCTGGATTGTGGCTACGTTTATGGCAATTTCCGGCTCTTTTATCGGCGTTTTTGGCTACCAAAGCGGCGTAAAATACATCGGACCCCAGAACACCTCGATTTTGAGTACCTTTGAGCCCATCACCAGCGTAATCGTCGGCGTCCTTGTGTATAACGAGGGCTTCTCCCTGCGGACCCTTCTGGGCTGCCTCTGTATCCTTTCTTCGGTGATTATCGTGGCAAAAATAAAGGAATAGAGAAAAAAACGCAAAATATTCTGATATTGTCCCTTTGGAAGCGGAAAAACTATTGTATTTTCAAGGGTAGTTTGATATAATGTTGACGATCTAAAAAATTAGGAGGACTCAACAGATGAAAGGCTATACAAGCGAAATGATCAGAAATGTTGCATTGTTAGGACACGGCGGATGTGGTAAGACAACTTTCCTTGAAGCTGCACTTTTAGCAACAGGCGTAATTTCAAGACTCGGAAAAGTTGAAGACGGATCGACTGTATCTGACTACGACAAGATGGAAATCGAAAAAGGCTATTCCATCAACACTACATTGGTACCGGTTGAATACAACAAGGTAAAAATCAACTTCGTTGACACGCCGGGATTCTTTGACTTTGCAGGAGAGGTTCAGGGCGCACTCAGAGGCGTCGAAGCCGCTGCGATTCTTGTGGACGCTTCCTCGGGAATTCAGGTAGGCACCGAAAAGGCTTGGGACGCATGCAAAAAATTAGGTTCGCCTAAATTCTTTATCATAAACAAAATCGACAAAGAAAACGTTGACGTTGACGCGACCATCGCGCAGCTTCAGGATAAATTCGGAACGGCAGTTGTTACGCTGGACGACAAAGACGCAATCTCAGAGGCGATCGCAGAGGTTGACGAAGAATACATGGACATCTATTTCAACGAAGGAGGATTCACCGACGAGCAGTTCAGCAAGGGGCTTACAAAGGGCATTTTGCAGGGCGACATCGTGCCGGTATTCAAATGTTCTTCCCTTACCGGCGAAGGCGTAAAGGAAGTTCTTCAGGAAATCATCGACTTCGTGCCGAATCCGACGATCGAGGGCTACAAGGCGCTCAACGATAAGGACGAGGAAATCATCATCAAGGCAGACACTTCTGCAAAGCCTGTCGTATTTATCTTCAAGACCTTGGCAGACTCCTTCCTCGGAAAGATTTCCCTTGCCAAAGTGGTAAGCGGCAAGATCACCGCAGGTATGACCCTGCATAATTTCAGAGCGGAAAAGGACGAAAAGCTGGGCTCCGTATTCTTTATCAGAGGAAAGAACAAGGGCGAATGTCCGGAAGCGGTAGCAGGAGACATCGTTGCTCTGGGCAAATTGGAATACACCAAGACAGGGGACACCTTGTCCGATAAGAATAATCCGATTACTATCAAGCCGATCAGCTTCCCGCAGCCGACCCTGTTCGTGGCGATCGAGTCCGCAGACAAGGGCGCAGACGATAAGCTTTCCACCGGCTTTGCAAGATTAACCGAAGAAGACCCGTCTCTGGTTCTTCAGAGAAACAAAGAGACTCGCCAGACCTTGGTTGGCGGTCAGGGCGAAAGCCAGATCAACATTGCGCTCGGCAAGTTAAAGGACAAATATGGCGTATCCGTAAACATCGTTCCGCAGAAGATCGCTTACAGAGAAACCATCAAGGGAACCTCCGATGTACAGGGCAAGCACAAGAAGCAGTCCGGCGGTTCCGGTCAGTACGGCGACGTTCATATCAAGTTCTCACCGTCTCAGGAGGAATTTGAATTCACCGAAGAACTCTTCGGCGGTTCCGTTCCGAAACAGTACGTTCCTGCGGTAGAAAAGGGCTTGCTGGAATGTATGGAAAAAGGTCCTCTTGCAGGCTGCAAGGTTCAGAATGTAAAGGCTACGCTGTATGACGGTTCCTATCACCCGGTAGACTCCAACGAAGCGGCGTTTAAGATCGCGGCGTCCTTAGCCTTCAAGAAAGGGATCGCAGAGGCGAAGCCTTGCCTCCTGGAACCGATCATGAAGCTGGACATCACCGTTCCGGACGACTTCGTAGGAGCTGTTATGGGCGACCTGCCGACAAGACGGGGCGCGGTAATGGGTATGGACCCGCAGATCGGCGGCGGACAGATCCTCCATGCGGAAGCTCCGCAGGCTGAGCTTTTCGACTATGCCATCGCTCTCCGCTCCATGACTCAGGCAAGAGGCTCCTTCACCATGGAATTTGCAAGATACGAAGAAGTTCCTGCAATGAACGCCCAGAAGATCATCGAAGCCCACAAGGCTGAGGAAGAGGACAAATAATCGCAAAAAAAGACAAAATTTTTCGGAACCCCTGTGGACAAAGCAGGGGTTTTGTTATATAATCAGTTCAGAACAAACGTTCGCAGCTTTCCGCGCCGCAAAACTCACGGCGGCGGTGGATTCGGATAGAATGAAATGAAAGGAAACGAAGGAAAACGAAAGGAAACGAAATGGCTAAGAAAGCGAAGACAATTTTCGTCTGTCAGGAATGCGGCTACGAAAGCACCCAGTGGATGGGAAAGTGTATCTGCGGCGCCTGGAACTCTTTTGTGGAAGAAAAGATTCTGCCTTTAGATACCGCAGACGTCAGACAGCGGAGCAGCGCTTCGGCAGGGAGCGCAAAGGCTTCGAAGCTGGCAGAAGTGGGCACAAGCGAGTATGACAGGATAGACACAAGGAGCCGGGAGCTGAACCGGGTGCTGGGAGGCGGTCTTGTAAAAGGCTCCCTCGTGCTGATTTCCGGAGAGCCGGGTATCGGAAAATCCACAATCATCATACAAGCGGCGGGAAGAATCGCCGCCCAGGGGAAGAACGTCCTTTACGTTTCCGGAGAAGAATCCGAGGAGCAGATAAAAATGCGGGCGGACCGGGTATGCGAAGCCCTGCCGGATAGCCTCTATGTGATGTCGGAGACCAATATGGAAAATGTCGAAACGGTGTTTGACAAAATAAAGCCGGATTTTTTGATTATCGACTCGATTCAGACCCTATACAGCAGTCAGCTGGACTCGGCTCCGGGAAGCGTTTCCCAGGTCAGAATGTGCGGGAACCTGCTGATGAAGCTGGGAAAAACGCGAAACTGCGCGATTTTTATCGTCGCCCACGTAACCAAAAGCGGCGATTTGGCAGGACCAAAGACCGTGGAGCATCTGGTGGACTGCGTGCTGAACTTCAGCGGCGAACGGGACGGAGAGCTGAGAATCCTGCGGGCGTACAAGAACCGTTTCGGCACCACCAGCGAAATCGGCGCCTTCCGAATGGAATCGGCGGGGCTTACCGAGGTTACGGACGTTTCGGCGACTTTTCTGGAAAACAAAGAGGAACTCTTGGAGGGTTCCGTGGCGTCTGCGGTGTACGAGGGCAGCCGTCCGCTGATGTTTGAGGTTCAAAGTCTGGTAAGCCTTGCGAATGTGGGCTTTGCCCGGAGAACCTCCGTGGGAATCGACAGTGCCAGACTCAATATGATTTTGGCGGTGCTGGAGAAAAAGGCGGGAATTTCCCTGATCAATCAGGACGTATATGTGAACGTGGTAGGCGGTCTCAAACCCGAGGGAACCGGGACAGACCTTGCGGTTGCCCTTGCCATATATTCCTCCTACAAGCGGATCACCTGCACAAAGCGAACTTTGGCGGTGGGAGAAATCGGACTTACCGGAGACCTGCGCTCCATACAAAACATAGAGAAAACCGCAAAAGAAGCGGCAAGGCTTGGCTACGAGCAGATTATCATGCCTCTGGGAAACGCGAAAAAAATCGGCAACCTTGTGGAAGGCTGCCGAATCATAGGCGTAAAAAACATCACAGACGCCTTGTCTATTTTTGCGAAGTAAAAGCAGGGAGACTGCTATTCCTGTTCTTCCTTGGAGCGGTCTTTCGGCTTATCTTTCTTTGCAAAGTTCTTTGCAATGTCAAGCTCAAACCAGAAGACGCTTCCTTTGCCAACCTTGCTTTCCACACCGTAATCCGCATTGTGCAGAATCAGGATTTCCTTGACGATGGAAAGCCCCAGACCCGTGCCCTTGGTCTCCCGGACGTAGTTGGTGCTGGTCTTGTAGTAACGCTCCCACACGTGAGGAAGCTCGTCGGCTTTGATACCGGGACCGTGGTCCGAAACTTCGAGGCGGTATCTGCGCCCCGCTTTGCGAATGGTAAGCCCGATGTATTTATCTTCCCCGCAGTATTTTACCGCATTCCCCACAAGGTTTGCAATTACCTGGGAAATCTTATCCCTGTCCGCATACACGAGGCACTCCTTAGGGGCGGTAAACACGAAATCATAACCCTGCTGCTCCTGATAGATATCGTAGGAAGCCAGAATCGAAGCGGAAAGCTCCGAAAGGTCGAAGTATTGCTTGTTAAGGGTAACCTTCTTTGTCCGCATTGCCGAAATCGACGCCATATCGCTGACAAGGCGGCTCATGCGCTCGCTTTCGTCTATAATTACCTGTAAATGGGCGTTCCGTTTCTCCGGATTATCTCCCGACAAATCCCGAATCATCTCCGCGTAGGAACGAATCATCGTGAGAGGCGTCTTTAGGTCGTGCGAAACATTGGCAATCAAATCCTTTTGGCGGGCGTCGGCGTTTCCCAGCTCGTATGCCGCCGTATTAAGGGTTTCGGCAAGGTTATTTATCTCGGAATAAGAATTTCCTTTGAACTTTACCTCGTAATTGCCGCGACCCATCTCCTTCGCCGTGGTGGTGATGCTCTTGATGGGACGGGAAATCCGATTGGCAAAGTAAATTGCCAGAGAAAACGCCCCGATAAGGGTGATGAGCGTTACGTAAAACAGCTGGTTTTTCAGTATTTCCACGGTGGAGCTTACCGGATACAGCGGGGAAAAGATATAAAGATAAATTTCCTCGCCGGGGGTCTTCTGCAAATAGCGGGCATAAGCCAGCGTGCTGTAATTTTTAACCCCGGAACTCATTTTATAGGAAACGCAGCCATTGCCGGATTTTGAATCGGCAAGCATCTTTTTCAGCTTCGGCAGCTGATCCTTGTACTGGTAAACCGGAAGGATACTGTCGGATTCGGGCATAAAGAGCAGAATATTGCCGTCGGATTCCATCATTACGTAAAAATCGTTGCTCACCGACAGGTTTTGGATATTCTCCGTAAGGTCCGAATCGTTTCGCTCATAGGCGTGGCAGATCGAGGAGGCGATGCGATTTACTTCCGAAATTTTCATGTGTTCGTAATAGTTATTCAGGAAGAAAATCTGCAAAAACCAAATCAAAAGCACGATTCCAAGCCCCAAAACCGCAAAATAGATCCAAAGCCGGAACTTGATACTCTTCGCGTCGAACTTAATCTTCGTATTCAAATTTGTAACCTACCCCTCTGAGCGTAACGATAAAATCTCTGTATGGTCCAAGGTTATTTCGCAAATTCTTGATATGGGTGTCGATGGTTCTGTCGTCCCCGAAGAAATCATAGCCCCAGATGTCCGACAGGAGCTTGTCCCTGGAAAGGGCGATATTCTTGTTCTTCACAAGGTAGAAAAGCAGCTCGTACTCCTTTGGGGTAAGGTCGACTTTTTCCCCGTCCACGGTGACGGTTCTTGCGGGAATGTTGATTTCGAGACCGTCGAACTTCATGGTTTCCTGAACAGCCGGAGCAAAAGCCTTTCTTCTGGAAAGCACCGCGTTTACTCTCGCCATCAGTTCCTTCGGGCTGAAGGGTTTTACAACATAGTCGTCGATTCCCAGTTCAAAGCCGAAGAGCTTGTCGTATTCTTCGCCCCTTGCGGAAAGCATGATAACCGGAATATCCTTTGTCTTTTTTATCTCCTTGCAAGCCGAAAAGCCGTCCAGCTTCGGCATCATGATGTCCATGATAATCAAATCGTAATCGTTGAGCTTACAAAGTCCCACCGCGCTCATGCCGTCGGCAACCTCCGTCACTTCATATCCGCTGAATTCAGCGTACTCTTTTATCACTTCACGAATCTTAGGTTCATCGTCAACTACCAAAATTTTATACATCGCTGTTCCTCCTCCTTATGGGTTATGGGAAATCTTTGAGTTTATTTTAACATAAAATATCTTTCAGTCAACATTTTAAGAGAAATATATATTGACATGGTAAAAACTCTGTGATATTATGATAAATTTTTTGACTCCTTGACAGAATCCCCCTGAAACTTTATACTAGAAACATAGATATAGAATGGAGGGAGTATGTCATGTTTTCGGTGGGTGATAGAATTGTTTACCCGATGCAGGGCGCAGGTATCATACAGAAGATCGAGGAGAAGAAAATTCTCGGAGAATCGAGGCTGTATTATATCCTCAAATTACCCGGCAACGATATAAACATAATGATTCCCGTAGATTCCGGCGAAAGCATCGGAATCAGAGAAGTTTCATCGCGAGAGAAAATGGGGGAAGTCCTCAAGCTTCTCGGCGAGGAAAGCACACCAATGGACCCCAACTGGAACCGTCGCTACCGCGAGAATATGGAAAAACTCAAAAGCGGCGACATCAGACAGGTAGCCGGCGTCGTAAGAAATCTCATCAGAAACGACAGAACAAAGAAACTTTCCACAGGAGAAAGGAAGCTCCTCACGGGAGCCAAGCGAATCCTTGTAAGCGAGTTTATTCTGTCCATGAATCTGACCCAGGACGAGGCGGAATCTTTAGTGGAGGGAGCGGTTTAGGAGCATGGTGAAACGCTCAAAGCAGGTCGGCATTAAGCTCGCTCAATATTGAGCTTGGTCTGACTGCTTTGACTCCGGGAAATATCTATGAAATACGAAAGAAAGGAGGAGAAAGATGTTTCGAAAGATTTTTAGAGCTTGCTTTACATTTTTGGGAGCGCTTGTAGGATACGAATGCTTTGCGCTGGTCAAATTCCTTGTTACGCAAACGGATCTCGGCGGACAGAACGTTGGGATCACCGGCACGGAGGAAATTTGGTTCGCCGCATTTTTCGTTATTATTTTTGGAATTCTATTTTTTCGGTTCGCGCCGGCGCTTACAAGAAAAAGCAGAAAAGTAGCTGACAATATCGGAAACGACTTGCAGGGCGTGTCCCCCAACGATCTGATGGGCGGAGCGCTGGGACTGGTCTTGGGTCTTGTGATCGCGTTTTTGCTTACCCGCATCTATCAAGATGTCATCAACCAAAAGACCCTGTACCTGACCATTACGATATTCATGTATCTGGCACTGGGATTCTTCGGCGCGGTTGTGGGAAACAAAAAGATATCCGAGCTTTTGCTGATGACAACGGGCAGAAGGACGGCTGCCCAGTCCAAGACTGCCGCGGAGGAAAACGGCTACGGCTACAATGCGAAAGACAAAAAAAGCACCAGGGTTCCGAAGATTTTGGATACCAGCGTCATCATCGACGGCAGAATTTTGGAGATTATGAAAACGGGCTTTCTGGAAGGACCTATTGTCATACCGGAATTCGTTCTGGTGGAACTCAGACATATCGCTGATTCTTCCGACGGGCTGAAACGCAATCGGGGAAGACGGGGACTGGATATTCTGAAAAAAATCCAGACGGAGTACGGCATTGAAATTTACAATACCGACTCGGAAAAGGCGCTGAAGGAAATTCCCGAAGTTGACGTAAAACTGCTGAAACTCGCCCAGATAATGAAAGGCAAGGTGGTTACCAACGACTTCAATCTCAACAAGGTTGCGGGAATCAAGGGCGTAGGCGTCCTGAACATAAACGAGCTGGCAAACGCCCTGAAACCGATGGTAATTCCGGGAGAGGTCATGACGGTTACCCTGATCAAACAGGGCAAGGACAGGAGTCAGGCGGTGGCTTATCTCGACGACGGCACCATGATCGTCGTGGAAGACGGACGCGCCAAAATCGGTCAAACCGTTCAGATCAACGTTACCAGCGTGCTTCAGACAGCCGCAGGACGTATGATATTCGGAAAGATTAAATAAGATGAAAGACTATGCTTAGAAATAAAAAAATAATTGCGATTATAGTAGCTGCCGGCCGCGGCAAACGGTTTGGCAGCTCTTTGCCGAAGCAGTTCCTCAAAATCAGAGGCAGGACGATACTGGAAATGTCCGTGGAGGCATTTGAAAAAAACCAAAGGGTAGACGAGATCATCATCGCCGCAAATCCGGACTATATCGTCCTTACGGAGGAAATTTGCAGAGGCTTTTCGAAGCTTCGCCATATCGTGCCGGGAGGCGTCGAGCGGCAGGATTCCGTCGCGGCGGCTCTTGCCTGTGTGCAGGACGACGAAAGCATCGTGCTGATCCACGATGGGGCAAGACCCTTTGTCACGGATAAGGTCATAAATGCGGTGATTGAGAGCGCGGAGCAAACCGGCGCCACGGTGCCTGTTGTGCCGGTGAAGGATACCATAAGACAGATTTCCGGGTCGGGAAGCGCAACCCTCAACCGAAAGGACCTTGCGGCAGTGCAGACCCCACAGGGGTTCCGAGCTGCGATCCTGCGAAAGGCATTGCAAAATGCCAGAGAAAGCGGTTTTTGCGGCACAGATGATGCTTCACTTGCCGAAAACCTGGGTATAAATATCAGCATGGTACGGGGCGAAGAAAAAAATCGCAAGATTACCACAAGGGAGGATCTTGAACCCGAAATGAGAATTGGAACAGGATACGACGTACATCGGCTGGTTGAGGGAAGAAAGCTGGTCCTGTGCGGGGTGGAAATTCCCCACGAAAAGGGGTTTCTCGGACATTCCGACGCAGACGTGGCTCTCCACGCTTTGATGGACGCCATGCTGGGAGCCGCAGGGCTTGGAGACATCGGAAAACACTTTCCGGACACCGACGAAAAATACCGCGGAATTTCCAGCCTGAAGCTACTGGAACAGGTTGCGGAGCTTTTGCGGGAAGAAGGCTATTTCCTGGGAAATGCCGACATTACCATAATCGCCCAGCGCCCAAAGATCGCCGGCTATATTCCCCGTATGCGGGCAATGGTGGCGGAGGGAATTGGCTGCGAAGAAAGCAAAATAAACGTCAAAGGCACGACCACCGAAAAACTCGGCTTTGTCGGACGTGAAGAGGGAATCGCTTCAGAGGCGGTTTGCATATTATACAGATACTAAAACACGAGGTGAACGAAATGAAATTATCACAGATGCACTTCAAAACGCTCAGAGAAGTGCCAAACGAAGCAGAAATACCAAGTCATATTCTCCTGCTCAGAGCCGGAATGATCAAGAAGACCGTTGCGGGCATATATAACTATATGCCTATGGGCTGGAGAACCATTCGTAAAATCGAGCAGATCGTCCGAGAGGAAATGGACGCTCAGGGAGCCGAGGAAATGTATTCCCAGATCCTCCAGCCGGGAGAATTCTGGGTTCAATCCGGCAGATGGGGAGCCTACGGACCGGAGATGTGGAGACTAAAGGACAGAAGCGGCAGAGACTTTTGCCTCGGACCTACGGCGGAAGAAATCTACACCGATATTGCAAGGAACGACATCACCTCGTACAGACAGCTGCCGAGAATGCTCTATCAGTTTACGGATAAATTCAGAGACGAAGCCCGTCCGCGGTACGGCATGATGCGTTCGAGAGTTTTCATCATGAAGGACAATTATTCCTACGACAGAGATCCCGAGGGTATGGACGTAAGCTATAACAAGATGTTCGAAGCCTACACCAACTCTTTCCTGCGCTGCGGGCTGAATTTCCGTCCGGTAGAGGCTGACACCGGGGCCATCGGCGGTTCCAACTCCCACGAGTTTACGGCACTTTGCGAATACGGCGAATCCGAAATCGCATACTGCGACTGCTGCGACCTTGCGGCTACCGTGGAAAAGGCGGCTTGCGTTGACGCTGCGCCTCAGAACGAGGTGGAAATGCTCCCGCTGGAAAAAGTTTTCACTCCGGGAACAAAGACCATCGACGAGGTTGCGGACTACCTGAAACTCGACAAGAAACAGACCATCAAGGCGCTGCTGTTCGTGACCTACGACGAAGAGGGAAAGGAAAATGGCTATGTCGCGGCGTTTATTCGGGGCGACAGAGAGCTGAACATGACCAAGCTGGTAAACGCTTTGGATATACCGAGTTACGCCATCGAATTTGCCGACGAGGAAAAGATGTCAAAGGCAACGGGCTGCGTAGGGGGCTTCACCGGACCTATGCACCTTCATGACTGCAAAATCGTGGTGGACAGCGAGCTGCCGGGGCTGAAGAACCTTTGCGCCGGAGCCTGCGAAACGGATCACCACTATATCAATATGAACTACGGTCGCGACTACGAGGGCGATATGGTCGTTGACCTGAAAACCCTCAAGGAAGGCGATGCCTGCCCGAACTGCGGAGCGCCGGTTCGCCACGCAAGAGGCGTTGAGGTTGGGCAGATTTTCAAGCTGGGAACGAAATATTCCGAACCCATGGGGGCATATTACAAGGACGAAAATCAGCAGGATCAGCCGATTTGGATGGGCTGCTACGGCATCGGCGTTTCCCGTACCTTCCAGGCGATTATCGATATGCCGGAGAACCACGACGAAAACGGCATCATTTGGCCTATGTCCGTGGCACCTTACCACGTGATCATCACGGAGGTAAAACCGGGGGATCCGGAGCAGGATAAGGTAAGCGGCAAGATCTACGAGGAGCTTACCAAGGCGGGAGTCGAGGTTTTGTGGGACGACAGAGACGAGCGTCCCGGCGTAAAATTCAAAGACGCAGACCTCATCGGCATTCCGGTTCGTATCACCGTGGGAAAACGTGCCGGAGAGGGCTTTGTGGAATACAAGCTCAGACGGGAGCCGGAAAAGAGCGACAAGAGCGCAGATGAGGCAATCGTAGCGGCAATCGCCATCGTAAACGCCGAAAAGTCCGGCAGAAACTTTATGAAATAGCAGAAATAGAATCGAATAGGATAGAATCGAATAAGATAGAATCGAAAACATCGGAGGACGATAGAAATGAAAAAATTTGTAATAGAAATGATGAACGGCGACGTGATGAAAGGGGAGCTTTATCCGGAAATCGCCCCTGCCACCGTCGAAAACTTTGAATCTTTGGTAAATGACCACTTTTATGACCACCTGATCTTCCACCGGGTAATTCCGGGATTTATGATTCAGGGTGGCTGCCCACAGGGAAACGGCACCGGCGGTCCGGGATATACCATCAAGGGCGAGTTTGCCATGAACGGCTTCAAGAACGATTTGAAACACGAGAGAGGGGTGCTTTCCATGGCGAGAGCCATGCATCCGGATTCGGCAGGCTCCCAGTTTTTCATCATGGTGGCGGACGCTCCGCATCTTGACGGTCAGTATGCGGCTTTCGGCAAGGTAACCGAGGGCATGGAGGCTGCCGACAAGATCGTAGGCACGAAGAGAGACTATAACGACCGCCCTCTTGACAAGCAGGAAATCAAGTCAATCAGGATCGTAGAGGAGTAAAATAGATGGCTTTTTTCAGAGAAGTCGGCGAAGATATCAGGAATATGGTGGAAAAGGACCCGGCGGCGCGAAACGGCTTTGAGGTACTCATTTGCTATCCGGGGATCTGGGCGCTGATTTGGCACAGACCCGCCCACTGGCTCTACAAACACCACTGCCCCTTCCTCGCCAGAGTCATATCCCAGCTAACCAGATTTTTTACGGGAATCGAAATCCACCCCGGCGCAAAAATCGGACGCAGATGCTTTATCGACCACGGCATGGCGGTGATTATCGGCGAAACGGCGGAGGTGGGAGACGACGTGACCATTTATCAGGGAGTTACCTTAGGCGGCACCGGAAAGGACACGGGGAAACGTCACCCCACCATCGGAAACCGGGTGGTGGTCAGCAGCGGCGCAAAGGTTCTGGGACCCTTCAAGGTGGGAGACGATGTGAAGATCGGGGCAGGATCGGTGGTACTGAAGGAAGTGCCGCCAAACTGCACGGTTGTGGGAATCCCCGGAACCATCGTCAAGCGAAACGGGCAAAGTACCACCCAAGACCTCAATCAGGTGGATTTGCCGGATCCAATCGCGGTGGAAATCGAATGTCTCCGCAAGCGGG
>CAVHEY010000019.1:0-15081 GCA_963635155.1 Bacteroides stercoris | reverse complement strand
ACCTATGGCGATATGCATCAGTCCCAGGATAATCTCTGGAACTTCCTGTTCTTTACCGGCTATCTGAAAAAGGTCGGAGAACGGAAGGATGTAACAGGAGAAAAACTCTACTTGACGATGAAAATCCCGAATACGGAAGTCAAAACGATCTATCGGGAGTCCATTTCCTATTGGTTCGAGCAGAGGATGAAAGAAACCGACCGCAGTCCGCTGAAACACGCCCTGGAAACCGGGGACTGCGAAGCAGCGGAGGACTTCATCAATGAGCAGCTTTTCCATACCATCAGCTATTACGACTATGCGGAAAATTTCTATCATGGATTCATGGCAGGGCTTCTTGTGAACATCGGCGGCTACCGCGTAAAATCCAACCGCGAGAGCGGAAACGGCAGACCCGACATCGTGATGACAGAATCAAAATTCAGGGGCAGAGCGATGATTCTGGAGCTGAAAATTTCGGATACGATTCAGGGCATGGAAAAGAAATGCCGGGAGGGTCTGGCGCAAATCGAGGCAGGCGGCTATGACAAGCCCCTCGAAGAAGATGACTATCAGCCGATTCTCAAGTATGCCATCTGTTTCTTTAAGAAAAAATGCATGGTAAAAAAGACTGAAAATTCATAACTGCTATATTATATGTAGAAATCTTAAGAAAACACGAGAGGAAAAAACCATGAGTGCACTATTCGGAAAACTTAAAATGAGCTGGCCTGCCGTAATCATCTTTGCTGTCATAGCGGGAGTTTGCACCGGCGCGGTGATGCTCAATGACGCATGGGCGGACACATCGATTCAGGACATTGGAATCAGCTACGAATGGTGGGTTATTTTTGCTGTGATCATCGTGGTGAACTGCCACAAAAACTGGGACGCTATGCTCAAATGCTTCATGTTTTTTGTGATAAGCCAGCCTCTCGTTTATGCTGTCGAAATCATCTTTGGGAGTTTGACAGTAGCTCAGGGCTGGTACTATTACAGCGCCATATGGCTTCCTATGACCATGCTGACCCTTCCGGGAGGCTTTATTGCCTATTATTGCAAGAAGCAGAATTTTCTGGGCGCTCTGATTCTGGGAATCGGCAACACGATTCAGGGGGTTCTCGGGGTGTATTACGCGGCGCAGGCAATTGCAAACTTTCCGAACCACATCGTAAGCAGCATCGTCTGCTTCGGCTCGATCTTCGTTATGAGCTACCAGATTCAAAAGAACAAGTTATACTGCTTGATTTCCATTGCGGTGCCTGTTGCTCTGACTATAGGGCTGGCGATTCTTGCCGCCCATACAGGACGAACCCTCCTCTAAACATCTTCACCAAAAATACACAAAAAATTTTTTGAAAAACATTGACTAAAATCAAAAAACGGGGTATATTTATAACATGAAGTTAGCACTCCGAGGCAACGAGTGCTAACAAACAAAACTAATAATCCAATTTCGAGATAAACATCTTTGTGATTAAAGAAAGGAAAGGAAAGGAGGCTGCGCCATGGAATTGAGCGAACGAAAGTTAAAGGTTTTGCAGGCGATCATTGCAGATTATGTCAGAACCGCCGAACCGGTGGGCTCCAGAACCCTTTCGAAGAAGCCGGAGCTTGGGTACAGCCCCGCGACCATCAGAAACGAAATGGCAGACCTAGAGGAGATGGGTTACCTCACACACCCCCACACCTCGGCAGGCAGAGTCCCATCAGACAAGGCATATCGACTTTACGTGAACGCTTTGATGGAAAAAAAGGAACTTACCAGAGAAGAAAAGAACATCATCGCAGGCAGGCTTCACAGCAGGGTAAGCAATTTCGAAAAGACCATCGAACACGCGGCAAGCGTGCTTTCGGAGATAACGAATCTTACGTCCTTTGCGCTGACCCCAAGCAAAGATGAAGACGTGCTGAAATACATCAATTTGCTTCCGGTAGACGAGCAGACGGTGATCTTGATGATCGTCAGCGAAAGCGGCAAGGTTTCCAACAAGGCGGTGCGCATGAGCGTGCCGTACACCGAGGAAAAGCTCCAGCTGCTTTCCAAGGCGATGACCTACAATTATAAAGGAAAAACCATAAGCCAGGCGCTTACCAACAATATCATCGCAAATGTGGAGACGGACATCGTTGCAATGAGCGGACTTGCGGAGGACGTAATGCCAAGCTTCCTCAAAACCCTTGAGGATATGCTGAATGTGAACCTCTATATGGAGGGACTTACGAACATCTTCGACATTCCCGAATACAGCGACATCTCCAAGGCAAAGAGCTTCATCGAAATGCTCAGCCAAAAAGAGGAGCTGACAAAGAAGCTGATTGAAAGGGACGAGGGAATTATGGTTACCATCGGGGAAGAAAATTCCGACGACATCATGCAGGATTGCTCCCTGATCACCGCAAGCTATCACGTGGACGGCAAGCTGGTGGGTAAAATCGGCGTCATCGGTCCCACCCGAATGAAGTACGGCGAAGTAACATCGATCATCGAATATTTGACAGACAACTTAAACGATACGTTCAAACTTGAAAGGGGAGGTAACGAGAATGACAAGTGAAGAAAACAAAAAAAGGCAAGCGGAGACCGATAAGGATTTGCCCGAAACCGAAGAGGATTTAAAGCCTGAGGAAGAAAGCGCCGAAGCAGGGGAAAAGCAGGAGGCGAAGGGCGAAACCGAGGAAAAGGGGCAGGCGACCGAAAAGGATCCGGAAGAGGAAGCCCTGAACACCAAGTATTTGCGGCTCATGGCAGATTTCCAGAATTTCAAGCGCCGCACAGAAAAAGAAAAAAGCGACATTTATGCGTTCGCAAACGAGAAAATCGTCAAAGAACTGCTTGATGTAATAGATAATTTCGAGAGGGCTTTGGCAGCCGGAAACGACGGCGACAAGTTCCTCGAAGGAATGGAGATGATCCTCAAACAGCTTCAGGCTGTGCTGGAAAGAGCAGGGGTCACCGAAATAAAATGTTTGGGCGAAGATTTTGACCCGAACTTCCACAATGCTGTGATGACCGAGGACAGCGCCGAATACGAAAGCGGCAAGGTTACGGCGGTACTGCAAAAGGGGTACATTTTGAACGGCAGAGTGGTGAGAGCATCTATGGTAAAGGTTGCAAACTGATGCTTGTTAAAATCGCCTGTGGCGTTGCTCGCGGTAGCGTTCTGCGGTGCTCACATACTTCGTGTATGCTCCGCTCCTCGACGCTTTGCCGCCTAGCCACAAACGATTTTTCCGGCGCTTCAGGAAATAATAAGTTAAAATCGCCTGTGGCGAAAACTAAATTTAAAATTAAAACTTGAGAATCAAGGAGGAAAATAAAATGGCAAAGGTAATTGGTATCGATTTAGGAACAACAAATAGCTGCGTAGCAGTATTAGAAGGCGGCGAACCTACGGTTATCGCCAACGCAGAAGGCATGAGAACGACTCCATCCGTAGTCGGCTTCAAGAAAGACGGAGAAAGATTGGTGGGAGAAACCGCGAAAAGACAGGCGGTTACAAACCCGGACAGAACCATTTCGTCCATCAAGAGACACATGGGCGAAAACTACAAGGTAACCATCGACGGCAAGGATTACACACCGCAGGATATTTCGGCGATGATCCTTACAAAGTTAAAGAACGATGCTGAGGCTTATTTGGGCGAAAAGGTTACGGAAGCGGTTATCACGGTTCCGGCTTACTTCTCGGACGCTCAGAAACAGGCAACCAAGGACGCAGGCAGAATCGCAGGTCTTGATGTAAAGAGAATCATCAACGAGCCTACCGCAGCTTCCCTTGCATACGGACTCGACAAGGAAGAAGGCTCCCACAAGATTTTGGTATACGACCTGGGCGGCGGTACCTTCGATGTATCCATTTTGGAACTTGGCGACGGGGTATTCGAAGTACTGGCAACCAACGGCGACACCCATTTGGGCGGCGATGACTTTGACGAAGTGCTGATGAACTACCTTGCAGACAAGTTTGCTAAGGAACACGGCGTAGACCTGAGAGCCGACAAGATGGCGCTTCAGAGATTGAAGGAAGCCGCAGAAAAGGCAAAGAAAGAACTTTCCGGCTCCCAGACAGCGAATATCAATCTTCCGTTCATCACCGTAACGGCTGACGGCCCGCTCCACATGAACGAAGACATCACAAGAGCAAAATTCGACCAGCTCACGGAACACCTTGTACAGAGAACCATCGAACCGATGAACAAGGCGATGAAGGACGCAGGAGTTACAACTGCTGACCTTGCAAAGGTTATCTTGGTCGGCGGTTCCACAAGAATCCCGGCTGTTCAGGAAGCAGTTAAGAAAGTAACCGGAAAAGAACCGTTCAAGGGTATCAACCCGGACGAATGCGTAGCCATCGGTGCCGCAATTCAGGCAGGCGTTCTTACCGGCGAGGTTCACGATGTACTTCTTCTG
Source organism: Bacteroides stercoris (assembly GCA_963635155.1). Taxonomy (GTDB): domain Bacteria; phylum Bacillota; class Clostridia; order Peptostreptococcales; family Anaerovoracaceae; genus CAG-238. Next base: position 10,688 of record CAVHEY010000019.1, on the reverse strand, counting down.
GATGTTACTCCGCTTTCCCTTTCCATCGAAACACTGGGCGGCGTTGCAACAAAGCTCATCGAAAGAAATACAACGATTCCTACAAAGAAGAGCCAGATCTTCTCCACTGCGGCTGACAACCAGACCGCGGTTGACATTCACGTAATGCAGGGCGAAAGAGAAATGGCGGCAGGAAACACCACCCTCGGCAGATTCCAGCTTACCGGTATCGCACCGGCTCCTCGCGGAATCCCGCAGATCGAAGTTACCTTCGATATCGATGCAAACGGTATCGTAAATGTAAGCGCAAAGGATATGGGAACAGGTAAGGAACAGAGAATTACCATTACTTCTTCCACAAACCTTTCCGAAGACGAAATCAACAAGAAGGTAAAGGAAGCAGAACAGTACGCCGAAGAGGATAAGAAGAGAAAAGAAGAAGTGGAAATCAGAAACAGAGCAGAGTCCCTGATCTACGAAACGGAGAAATCCCTCAAGGAGCTTGAGGGCAAGATTTCCGAGGACGAAAAGACGCAGATCACCGATGCGAAAGACCAGCTCCAGGCGGTTCTGAACAACGGCACGGTAGACCAGATCAAGGAAAAGACGGAAGCTCTGACGGAGAAATTCCACATCATCTCCACAAAGCTCTATGAACAGGCTCAGCAGGCGCAGGCTGCCGGCGCGGCAGGCATGGGCGGCGCAGGTGCCGACATGGGAGCGCAGGACGCAGGAACTCAGGCAGGTCCGGCGGACGACAATGTAGTTGATGCGGACTACACCGTTGTTGACGACGACAACAAATAAGACAGAAATAACTCGCTAACCCGTTGCCGGAGCAGAAATTGCTTCGGCGTTTCGGGTATAACGAGAAGAAATAAAAGGACGAGAGAGGTTTATTATGGCAGAAAAACGCGATTATTACGAAGTGCTTGGCTTGCAGAAGGGAGCCAGCGAGGATGAAATAAAAAAAGCCTTTCGTAAGATGGCGATGAAATATCATCCGGACAAAAATCCCGGAAACAAGGAAGCAGAAGAAAAATTCAAGGAAATAAACGAGGCTTACAGCGTTCTTTCTGACCCTGACAAAAAGAGCAAATATGACAGATTCGGTCATGCGGGAGTCGACCCTAACGGCATGGGCGGCGCAGGCTTTGGCGGCTTCGGCGGCGGTGGCGGCTTCGGTGGCTTTGAGGATATATTCGATATGTTCGGAAGCGCCTTTGGCGGCGGTTTCGGCGGCGGTCAGCAGAGAAGAAGCAACCAGCCTCGAAAGGGCAGAGATATTCAGAGGGCGATTACTATCACCTTTGAAGAGGCGGCCTTTGGCACCAGCAAGAAGATCGAACTGAACAAGTTTGTGCAGTGCCCGACCTGCAAGGGTGAAGGCGCAAAACCGGGAACAACGAAGAAAACCTGCCCGAAATGCGGCGGCAGCGGGCAGATCAGCCAGGCGCAGAGAACGCCTTTTGGGCAGTTCCAGACCGTTACCACCTGCGACCAATGCGGCGGCAGCGGCAGGATAATCGAAGAACCTTGTCCGGACTGCAAGGGTCAGGGTAAAGTGAAAAAGAACGTCACGATTTCCGTTGATATTCCTGCGGGGGTTGACAACGAAAGCGTAATTCCGATCAGAGGACAGGGAGAACCGGGCATAAACGGCGGTCCTGCGGGGGATCTTTACATCGTGCTGAATGTAAAACCCCATAATGTGTTCAAACGCAGCGGCGCAGACCTTTATCTGGAAATCCCGATCACCTTTGACCAGGCGGCTCTTGGCGCGGAAATCATCGTTCCGACCCTTGAGGGAAAGGTTTCCTACAAGGTTCCTGCGGGGACCCAGCCGGGGACAACCTTCAGACTCAGAGAAAAGGGCGTAAAATATCTTAAACGGGAGGCAAAGGGCGACCTTTATGTAAAGGTTAACCTTGAGGTTCCTACAAAACTCAGCCATAAACAAAAGAAAGCAATCGAGGACATGGGCAAAGAACTGACGGAGGATTGCTATCAGAAGAAGACCGGCTTCAAAGAAAAATTCAAGGATTTGTTCAGTTAATGGTGGAGTAAATGCTGGTAAACAATTTTTTAGTGGCAGCGCAGGCAGTGCTGCCCATTTTCATAATCATGGGTGTCGGGATCCTGATAAGACATTTCGGCATCGTAAACGAGGCAGAGGTTAAGAAGATAAACAAACTCAATTTTGTGGTTTTCTTTCCGGTGCTGATGTTTGCAAATCTTTACGGCAAGGACATAAGCCAGGCGGTGGATCCGAAGCTGATGATTTTCGGCGTTGCAGCGGTGCTGGCGATTTATGCCCTTACCGTTTTTGCGGTGGTACATATCACAAAGGAGCCAAAGACCCGGGGTGCCATGATACAGGCGATTTACCGGAGCAATTTCGTAATCATGGGGATTCCCATCGTGGAAAATATTTTCGGAAGCGAAAACCTTGCCCTGACTGCGGTTATGGTAACGGTGATCGTACCCCTTTACAATGTGCTGGCGGTTATCACCCTCGAAGTTTTTCGTGGGGGAAAGCCTGACGGGAAGCATATAATAAAGCAGCTGGCAAAGAATCCTTTGATTCTGGGAGCCTTGGCGGGAATTTTAGCCGTAGTTACGGGGCTAAAGCTGCCGGAAACCTTGGAAAATGTGGTATCTTCCATGTCGGGAGTCGCCACGCCTCTTGCGCTGCTTACCCTGGGAGCGTTTTTCGACATTCGCAGCGCCCTGAAACGGGAAAAGGAAATCCTCATCTGCGTGGTAGGAAGACTGATCGTGGTTCCGGCAATCGGACTTGCGGCGGGAAGCCTCATGGGATTTCGGGGCATCGCCATGGTAACGCTGATTGCGATTTTTGCATCGCCTGCCGCCGTTTCCTCCTTTCCCATGGCGCAGGAAATGGACAGCGATTACGAGCTGGCGGGGGACGCGGTGGTTTTCTCCTCGGGAGCGGCGTGTTTTACCATGTTTTTATGGATTTTTGCCCTAAAAAGTATGGGAATGTTCTAGGAATCTGTGTTACAATAGGTATAACTGATGGGTATCGACCCCAAAATATATAAATCGTGTATCAATCGTGATGGAGGGAAATCATGAAATTGCCTTTTAAGACAAAACTATCCTATGGAATCGGCGGAACCTGCGACAACGCTCTTTATACGCTGGCAGGAACCTATCTCTTGTTGTTTTTGACAACGGTTGCGGGAATTACCCCCGCAGCGGCAGGAGCCATATGCGCGGCAGGCTCCGTGTGGGAGGCGCTGTGCGCGCCCATTGTGGGTTTCGAGTCGGATCATGCCATCACCCGCTACGGAAAGCGCAAGCCTTTCCTTTTGGGAGCTTCCATTCCGGTTATCTTTGTGACGGGGCTTTTGTTCACGGCGATTGACGCTTCGCCGGCAGTGAAAATCATTTATTACCTTGTGATGGTGCTTGCTTACTGGACTTGTTTCTCGTCCTTTTTCGTGCCTTATCTGACCTGGGGGTCGGAACTTACCGATGACTATAACGAGCGGACGGTGCTTCGTTCCTTTTCTTACATATTCAATCAAGTGGGTATGTGCGTGGGAATGGTTTTGCCGCCGATTCTGGTGGACATCTGCGCAAAAAAAGGCGCAAGCCTTTCTCATTCCTGGTCGCTGGTGGGCTTTGTAGTGGGAATTTGCGGTGCCGCGGCGCTGATCATATGCGCCACCACCATAAAAAACGATGATGTGAAGAATTTTGTCAAGCCGAAAAAGCAGAAGGAAAATATTTTCGCGGCGTATAAGACGATGTTTGCCGAATACTGGGAACTCATCAAGATGAAGCCGGTGCAGATCATCATCGGTGCCAGCCTGGCGTATCTGATTGCCAACATCACCTTCTCCTCTGACCGAGTGTTCTTTATGACCTTTAACATGGGGCTCAGTGAAAAACAGATTTCGGCGATCCTGATGCTGATAACCCTTGCGGGGGTTGCAACGGTGCCTTTTATCGCAAAGCTGGGGGCGAAGCTGGATAAAAAAGATTTGTTCAAATATGTCATGGCAGGCTGCGGGATTCTGATGATAGCGACAAAGATCATCGGCGTGGACTCTTATCCTATGCTGATTCTGGTCTGCCTGCTGTATGCGGCAGCCAACGCCACCTATTGGCAGCTGATGCCATCGATGATTTACGATGTTTGCGAGGTGGAGGAGCTTCTCTCCGGGAAAAAACACTCCGGCGCGGTGGTTTCCTTGCAGGCCCTTTCGGAGTCCCTGTCCATTGCGGTGGGGCTGCAAATGCTGGGAATCATTTTGGAGCTTGCGGGATTTAACAGCGAGCTGCCTGTCCAGACACCGATGGCTCTGGAATGGGTGGAAAACGCCTTTGTGGTGGTTCCAGGGGCGGCAATGGTCGTTGTTGCGCTGATCATACGCAAATCCAACCTCACAAAGGAAGTGTTCAACCGGGTAAAGGAAGCCTTGGCGAAGCGAAATGCCGGGGAAGAAGTGGACATAAAAGAATTTGAAGAAATTTTTGAATAAAAATCTAAAAAACGCATGGCTAAAACAAACAAAATCTGCAAATCTGAAAATCTGCAAAAAGGAGGCGGCGGTACATGGAAGTTGTAATTATTACGGGTTTGTCCGGAGCCGGAAAGACCAAGGCAGCGGACTGGTTCGAGGACAAGGGCTATTACTGCATAGACAATATGCCCCCTGCCCTCATTAAAAATTTCATAGACCTTAGCCTTACGGGGGAGAAAAATATCAAAAAAGCGGCATTCGTCATCGATGTGCGGGGCGGCAGCTTTTTCGGCGACCTTAAGGCAAGCATCGCCACCCTTGAAAGGGACGAAAATGTGGACTTCAAGATTTTGTTCATCGAGGCTTCAAACGAAGCCCTTATCAGACGTTACAACGAGAGCCGGAGAACTCATCCGCTTTCCGCGGCGGCGATAACTGCGGAGGTCATCGAGGAGGAACGGCAAAAATTAGCAGATCTCAGGGCTAATGCCACCTATATCATAGACACAACATCTCTAAAGGTTGCGGAGATGAATGCCGAGCTGGACAGGCTGTTTACGAAGGGGGAGGCAAGCGACTCCTTTACGCTGAATTTCATGTCCTTTGGCTACAAACACGGGGTTCCGCCGGAGGCCGACTGGACGCTGGATGTGCGCTTTATCCCGAATCCTTACTATGTTTCCAGCCTGAAGCCGCTGACCGGCAACAACAAGAAGGTTTCCCAATATGTGCTGAAGCAGGATATCACAAAGGAATTTATAAACAGGCTTGTGGAGATTATCAAGAGGCTGATTCCCTTCTATATCAAGGAAGGAAAGTACAGCTTGACCGTTGCCCTGGGCTGCACCGGAGGGCATCATCGCTCCGTTGCGGTGGCAAACGAGGTTTACCGGATCTTTTCCGAAGAAGGCAGGCGCGTCACCTTGGAACATCGGGATCTGTAAGAATTTCAACCCAAATTTTGTCCGAAAACTTGTCAAAAAATCAACGAGCACGGGGGTTTTAATACTTGAATATAACTTGGGGTGATGATATAATATTCCTGAGGTGCGAAAAGATCGCCGTTATTAGTAATTATTTTGTTTGAAAAAATGAAATAAAAGGAGATTGATGAAAATGGACAAATTGATTATCAGCGCATGTATTTGCGGCGCAGAAGTAACAAAGGAAAACAACCCGGCTGTTCCTTATACCGTAGAAGAAGTTGTTAGAGAAGCAAAATCTGCTTATGAAGCAGGCGCAGCTCTTATTCACCTTCATGTTAGATGGGACGACGGTACTCCGACTCAGGACAAGGGCAGATTCCAGGAAATGGTTGACGCTATCAGAAAAGAATGTCCGGATGTTATTATTCAGCCGTCCACAGGCGGAGCAGTTGGTATGACTGACCTGGAAAGATTGCAGTCAACAGAAATCACTCCGACCCCTGAGATGGCAACCCTTGACTGCGGTACCTGCAACTTCGGCGGTGACGAAATCTTTATCAATACAGACAATACCATCGCTAACTTCGGCGACATCATGCAGGAAAGAGGCATCAAGCCTGAATGTGAAGTATTCGACAAGGGCATGATCGACCTTGCGCTCAAGGCAGCTAAGAAAGGCCATATCCAGTATCCGATCCACTTCGACTTCGTACTGGGCGTTCAGATGACCGCTACCGTTCGCGACCTGGTTATCATGGCAACTTCCATCCCTGCTGACTCCACTTGGACAGCAACCGGTATCGGCAAGAACGCATGGGGCATCGCAGCAGCTACCATCGCTATGGGCGGACATGTTCGTGTCGGCTTTGAAGACAATGTATATATGTCAAAGGGCGTACTTGCGAAGTCAAACGGCGAAATGGTAGAAAGAGTTGTTCAGATGGCAAAACTCCTCAACAGAGAGGTTGCAACTCCTGCCGAAGCAAGAGAGATCCTCGGACTCGCACCGCTTAAATAAGGAAAGCAAAATACATAAATATAGAATATGATAATAAGGAGCTACACACCGGCGGCAAAAGTCAGCGTGCAGCTCTTTTTGTTTCTGTTTCAAATATTAAGGCGGAGCAAGTAAAAAGATAATTTTTACGGCGATTCGGCATGACGAGTTAAAACTTAGGTGAAAATGCACCTAAGTTTTAACTATGAGCTTGATTTCCTTGCGAACATTGTGGTATACTTAGTTAAAAGTTAGGGGATAATACACCTTACTTTTAGTTAAAAGGAGGCGCGATATGTTGAATGAAATCAAGCGTGATGCCTATTTACAAAGACTGATTGATAGGAAAGAAAACGGGCTTATTAAAGTCATAACAGGCATAAGGCGGTGCGGAAAAAGCTATCTGTTGTTTAATATTTACCGAGAGTACCTTATTTCGCAGGGCATAGACGAAGAACAGATTATCACAATTTCCCTGGACGATGAGGAGTTTCTTCGGTATCGGGAACCTTCCGAGTTGTCAAAATACATTCGCTCGAAGATAATTGAGGATAAGATGAACTATATCTTTATTGATGAGGTGCAATACGCGATTTCTAACAGAGAATTGAAAAATTCAAATGAAGTACGCCTTTATAATGTTTTAAACGGGCTTCTGAGGCTTCACAATGTGGATATCTATGTGACCGGCAGCAATTCTAAACTTCTTACAAAAGATGTTTTAACGGCATTTAGGGGCAGGGGCGATGAAGTAAGAGTATACCCGCTTTCTTTTAAAGAATATTATTCCTTTGCGGGAGGCGATAAGTCAGAGGCTTATGAGGAATATGCTTTGTATGGCGGGATGCCCCTTACTTTGTCAATGAAAAATGATAGGGATAAGGAGCAATATCTAAAGAATCTGTTTGATGAAGTTTATTTTAAGGATATAGGCGAAAGATACGCAATTGAATTAAATGATGTGCTGGAAGAACTGACCGATGATCTGTGTTCGTCTATCGGTTCGCTGACAAATGCCTCCAAGATCGCCAGGACGCTTCAGTCGGTAAAGCAGGTCAAGACTTGCTCCGGCACAATTGCAAAGTATTTGGACTACCTCATAGAATCTTTCCTGTTCCATGAGGTTAAACGATACGATATCAAGGGGAAACGATATTTTGAATATCCGTCGAAATATTATTGCACAGATGTAGGACTTCGCAATGCGCGGCTGAATTTCCGCCAGCAGGAGGAAACTCACATAATGGAAAATATTATCTATAACGAATTATTGCGCAGAGGTTATTCGGTTGATGTCGGCGTTGTAGAAATAACAGGCAGTCAAGGGGATAAACGCTCGAAAGCACAGGTTGAAATAGATTTCGTTGTAAATGCCGGTTCAAAGAGATATTATATTCAGTCGGCGCTTAATGTTTCAGATGAAGAAAAGATGAACACCGAGCTCAGACCGCTAAAAAATGTAAAGGATTTTTTCAGAAAAATAATCGTGTCAAAAACTTCTGCAAAACCTTGGAATGACGAGGACGGTATTCTCCATATGGGGCTTTATGAATTTTTGCTTGATGAAAATTCCCTCAACCTGTGATTCTGTTGTGATCCCACGGGATTTGTGCCGAGAAAATATTGAAAAACGGCGAATCTCTGTTATAATAAAAGCGGAGAATTGCCGTTTTGTTTTAGGAGGAGTCAAATGTCTTTTGCATCGGATACGAAAAATGAATTAGCCAGAATCGAGCCGGGGAAGAAGTGCTGCGAGCTTGCGGAGATTTCGGGATTCCTTCGGGTGGCAGGCAGCATCGGACTTCAGGGTCTGGGAAAATTCAACATCAGGATAACCACCGAAAATCCCGCGGTGGCACGGCATTATAAGAAACTCCTGCAAGATTATTTTGGCATCGAAACGAAGCTGGAAATCGGCGAGGGCAAGGCTGTGGGCAAGGCACGGACCGGAAAGAAGTACGCCTACAGCATCACCATAGACTCCGAGAACCTCAGCGAGCAGATTTTGAGAGAAACCGGAATGCTCCTCATAAAAGAAGGCAATAACTATTTTTCCGACGGAATTTACGACGGGCTGGTTCGCACAAAATGCTGCAAAAAAGCCTATCTTCGGGGGGTATTCATGGGCGCGGGAACCATGAGCGATCCGGAAAAGGGCTACGATTTGGAATTTGTGCTAAACTCCGAAACCATGGCATCAGACCTCCGAAAACTCATAAATTCCTTTGTGGACTTAAGCTGCAAGAGCGTAAAGCGGGGCAAGCATTATGTGGTCTACATGAAAAAAGCGGATTACATCAGCGACACCCTTGCAATCATGGGTGCCAGCAACCAGGTCTTCGCCATGGAGGAAACCCGAATCAAAAAGGCAATGGTAAATTCCGCAAAGCGCAGCGTAAACTGCGACAATGCCAACATGGACAGGACAATCGAAGCCTCCCTCAGGCAGGCCGCCGCGATCCGAAAAATCGACGAAAAAATCGGCATCAACGCGCTGCCCGAAAAGCTGCGGGAAGTGGCAAGGCTCAGGTTGGAAAATCCGGACATATCCATTACGGCTCTCGGGGAACTCTGCGACCCGCCTCTCAAAAAATCCGGAATCAACAACAGAATAAAAAAAATAGAAGAAACAGCCGCAAAATTGTAATGGATTCTGCGGCTTTTCTTGACCATTGCGAGGATTTTACATAAAAATCTTGATTTCGTGCGAAATATGCTGACAAAAAATCTTGATTTCGTGTAAAATATAATAAATAAAATTCTTGAATTCGTGTAAATTTTAATTGATAAAAATCTTGATTTTGTGTTATAATACCCTTATAAAAAGTTTCGCAGTAACTTCATAGGGAGGCAGGAACGGTGAAAAGAAAGATTTATGAGGATATTTTGAACTGGAAAAATAACAGCGCAGGGCAGACGGCTTTGCTGATTGACGGAGCGCGGCGCGTTGGCAAAAGTTATATTGTAAAGGAGTTTGCGGCTGCGGAATACAAAAGTTATATACTGATCGACTTCAACCGCGCCCCCAAAGAGGTTACAGATTTGTTCGATAACTACTTGAACGACCTTGATGCCTTATTTATGTATCTTGCGGGATTTTACAACACCAAGCTGCATGAACGGGAAACGCTGATCATCCTTGATGAAGTGCAGCTTTATCCCAAGGCAAGAGCCGCAATCAAGTATCTTGTGGAGGACGGGCGATATGATTACATCGAAACGGGTTCTTTGATGTCGATTAAAAAAAATGTCAAGGACATCGTGATTCCCTCCGAGGAAGAGCATTTGAAAATGTACCCTCTTGATTTTGAAGAATTTCTATGGGCGCTTCACAATGAAACCCTGATGCCGATCATACGGAATTGCTGCGAAAAAAGGAAACCCATGGGTCAGGCCCTGCACCGCAAGGCGATGGACTATTTTAGACAGTACATGATTGTGGGAGGCATGCCGCAGGCCGTTGCAAGATATGTGGAAACACACGATTTTGACAGCGTTGACAGAGTAAAACGGGGAATACTCGATCTGTACCGGGCGGATATTGTTAAGCATGCTGCCGGATATGAGATGAAGGTGGCGCAAATTTTTGATGATATCCCTGCGCAGCTCCAAAAACATGATAAAAAATTTAAGCTGTCATCGCTAAAAAACGAAGCGCGGTTTCGTGATTACGACGATGCGCTGTTTTGGCTGGCTGATGCCATGATTACGAATGTTTGCTACAATTCTACCGCGCCGAGCATTGGACTAAAACTAAACATGGACAGAATGACACTGAAATGCTACATGGCGGATACGGGACTGCTTATCAGCCATGCTTTTGATGAAAACGGAATCGTAAGCGAGGAGATTTATAAAAAATTATTGTTTGATAAACTTGAGTTCAACAAGGGCATGATCGTGGAGAACATTGTGGCGCAAATGCTGACGGCCGCCGGCCACAAACTCTATTTTTATGCCAATTCCTCTCGCGAAGATGTGACGGAGCGAATGAAAATTGATTTTCTGATTGCAAAGAGCAAAATCAGCAGCCGCCATAACATTTCGCCAATCGAAGTGAAATCCGGCAAGAATTATACGCTGACATCTTTGAAAAAATTTATGAGCAAGTATGCGGAACAAACTTATACGCCATATGTTTTGCATACCGGAGATTTAAAAGAGGAAAAGGGAATCGTCTATCTGCCGCTTTATATGACGCCGCTGCTTTAAATCAAAATAAATGCAAAAAATACAACAGAATATGAAAAGACATATTGCAAAAGATTCGTACTTGGTATATAATGTAAA
>CAVHEY010000018.1:0-15105 GCA_963635155.1 Bacteroides stercoris | reverse complement strand
ATTTCCTTAAGAAGCATAGCAGGGAGGTAACCGGTATGTTGTTCAAGGAAATTACTGTGGAGGAGTTTGCGGAGATCAGGGCGCGGGAAGCAGCAAAGGATGCCTACGATGCAGGGGTTGCCGAAGGACAGAAGTCAGGAATCAAACTTGGCTTCACAAAGGGTGAGAAATCCGGAATCCAACGGGGTGCCGCGCAGAAAGAACGCGAGATTGCAAAGGAAATGCTCAAAGAAGGCATGGCAAAGGAACTCATCGCAAAACTCACGGGCTTATCCCTGCGCGAAGTTGCGGAGCTTTAGCGGCAGGAAATATGTCACGGAGATAGAGGCGCTGTAGCGCAAAAACAATGCAGGCGGAAGAACGCCTTACAGGAAAGAACAATTTCAAATCCGAAAACGATGAAACATCTCTGCAAGCCCTAAGGCAAGCGGAGGTGTTTTTTAGTGGGGCGGAAAAACCCCGCCATTGCAACAGTCGACGGGATTCTCCCGTTTTTTCTTCCCTCGCGAAAATAGGCGTGGCGGGCAAGAAACGAAACGCCGATGTGTGTGTAAGAAAAATGCCTCGCCAAAGCCTTGAAAAACCTAAAAAACACATCTCAAAAAAGTTTAAAATTCTGCGAAAATTTTTTTAAAAAAACTCTTGCCAAATTTGACGAGATGATATATACTAAAAAGGCTTGCTTAAGGCGATGAAACGGGAAGTTGCTGAGCTATCAGGTAATTTCCGTGGAGAATTGTCCCCACAAGATGGGGGCGAAGGGATTCGCCTGATTTTTGCTTTGTGCGTAACTGTAGGAAACGCACGGAGGCGTGTACGAATAAGCAAGAACGGCTGCACGCATTGAAATCAAGGCATTTGAACCCCTTGTACAAGCATAGCGTAAACAGTACAAAAATTTATTTCAGGAGGAAAACAATGAGCGAATTACAAAAAATCAGAATTAAGCTGAAGGCTTATGACCACGCGTTATTAGACCAGTCTGCCGCTAAAATCGTTGAAACAGCGAAAAAGACAGGCGCAGATGTTTCCGGTCCGATTCCGCTGCCTACAGAAAAGGAAGTCGTAACCATCTTGAGAGCCGTTCACAAATACAAGGACAGCAGAGAGCAGTTCGAACAGAGAACTCACAAGAGACTTATCGACATCACAAACGCAACGCTGAAGACAACCGATGCTTTGACAAAGCTCGACCTGCCGGCAGGCGTTGACATCGAAATCAAACTCTGATCCACAAGGCGTTTGAAATCGAAGCTATAAGTTAAAAGGGACCTTCCCTTAGTATGAACCCGCCGCGTGGGACGGCAGCTGCAAAATCGTAGCCCAACCTGTGGGGTCCCCCGAAAAGCGAAGCTTTTTGGGGAAAGGAGGAGCAGCGGAGCGCATGAGCGTGCAAGATGCAGCACGCGAAAACAGCGAAGCTTGCGACGACGCGGTTCCAATGTTAAGACAAGGAGAAAAAATATGAAAACAATCTTAGGAAAAAAGATGGGCATGACCCAGATTTTCGATGAAGACGGAATCGTGATTCCGGTAACCGTCATCGAAGCAGGTCCGGAAGTTGTAACTCAGATCAAGACAGTTGAAACAGACGGTTACAACGCAGTACAGGTTGGTTTTGAAGACCAGAAACCACAGAGAGTGAACAAACCTTTGACAGGACATTTCGAAAAAGCGGGAGTTGCTCCGAAGAAGCATTTGGCTGAATTCAGAATCGAAGACGGCGAAAGCTACGAAGTAGGACAGGTAATCACCGTTGCAGATTTCGAAGTTGGCAAGAAGCTTGACATCACAGGCACTTCCAAAGGTAAAGGAACTCAGGGCAACATCAAAAGACACGGACACCACAGAGGCCCTATGAGCCACGGCTCCAAGCACAAGAGACTTGCAGGCGCACTGGCAGCAGGTACTTACCCTTCGAGAGTATTCAAGGGCAACGCAGGTCCGGGAAGAATGGGCAGAGACACCGTTACCGTTCAGAACGTGGTTTTAGTAAAAGTTATCGAAGAAAGAAACCTTATGCTGGTTAAGGGCGCAGTACCGGGAAACAAAGGCGGACTGGTTCGCGTTCAGTACGCAGTAAAAGGTCAGGACAAATAATAGACTTTTGGAAAGGAGGAAGCACAAATGGCAAAAGTAACAATGCTCAACATGGCAGGAGCTGAAGCCGGAACCATCGAATTAAAGGACGAGATTTTCGGAATCACTCCAAACGAAAACGCTGTTCACGCAGTAGTAAAGAACTACTTAGCTAACCAAAGACAAGGCACGCAGTCAGCTAAGACCAGAGGCGAAGTCAGAGGAGGCGGTAGAAAGCCTTTCAGACAAAAAGGAACAGGTCGTCACAGACAAGGTAGCTCAACGGACCCGTCACAGATCGGCGGCGGCGTTGTATTCGCACCGAAGCCTCGCGACTACAGATATACATTACCTAAGAAATTAAGAAGACTCGCAATGAAGTCTGCACTTTCCTCAAAGGTATTGGAAAAGGAAATCATCGTACTGGATGAACTTAAATTCGAAGCACCGAAGACCAAAGAAATGATCAAGGTGCTGGAAAATATCAAAGCAGGCAGAAAAGCTCTGATTATCATGGCGGAAAAGGACGAAAATGTCGTAAGATCCGCAGCCAACATTCCGGGAGTAAGAACTGCTCTGGTAGGAACAATGAACGTTTACGAAATCGTAAATCACGAAAGCTTCATCGTAACACAGGAAGCGGTTAAGAAGATTGAGGAGGTGTACATCTAATGAAAACAGCATACGACATCATTTTGACACCTGTTATTTCGGAACAGTCCATGGACGTAGCCGTAGACAAGAAGTACACTTTCAAAGTAGCAACAGACGCAAACAAGACTCAGGTTAAGAGAGCTGTTGAAGAAATCTTCGGTGTTGAAGTAGCAAAAGTAAACATTATGAACTATGACGGTAAAGTAAAGAGAATGGGAAGAAACGTGGGCAAAACCGCTGCTTACAAAAAAGCAATCGTAACACTTACTGCTGACAGTAAGGAAATCGAATTCTTCCAAGGACTATAATATAGGAGGTATGTAAAAAATGGGAATTAGAAAATATAATCCAACTACTCCTGGTCTTAGAGGTATGACAGTTTCCACATTCGAAGAAATCACCACCTCAACGCCTGAAAAGTCCTTGACTGTAACGCTCAAAAAGCACGCAGGAAGAAACAACAGAGGTAAAATCACTGTTAGACATCAGGGCGGCGGCACAAGACCAAAATACAGAATCATCGACTTCAAGAGAACAAAGGACGATATTCCGGCAACCGTAAAGACCATCGAATACGACCCGAACAGAAGCGCAAACATCGCACTCCTTGTTTATGCGGACGGCGAAAAGAAATATATCCTTGCACCAAAGGGACTTACCGTTGGTCAGCAGGTTGTATCCGGTCCGGAAGCCGACATCGTTATCGGCAACGCCCTTCCGATCGCAAACATTCCGGTTGGTACAATTATCCACAATGTTGAACTTAAGCCGGGCAAGGGCGGACAGCTTGCAAGATCCGCAGGTAACGGCGCACAGCTCATGGCAAAAGAAGGAGATTACGCACAGGTAAGACTTCCTTCCGGCGAAGTTAGAAAGATCAGCATGAGATGCAGAGCTACCATCGGCGAAGTAGGCAACGGCGACCACTCCAATATCCAGATCGGTAAAGCCGGGCGTAAGAGACACATGGGCGTAAGACCTACCGTAAGAGGTTCCGTAATGAACCCGAACGATCACCCACATGGCGGTGGTGAAGGCAGAGCACCTGTGGGCCGTAAGAGCCCGGTTACTCCTTGGGGTAAGCCTGCTCTCGGATACAAGACGAGAAAGAAGAACAAACCTTCAAATAAATATATCGTAAAGAGAAGAAATGAAAAATAATAGGAAGGAGCAAAGATAATGGGTAGATCACTGAAAAAAGGTCCTTTCGTAAACGCTAAGCTGCTCAAGGCTATCGAAGAACTCAACGCGGCTAACGATAAGAAAGTTATCAAGACATGGTCAAGACCATCGACAATATTCCCGCAGATGGTGGGACACACGATTGCAGTGCATGACGGTAAGAAACATGTTCCTGTATATATCACAGAAGACATGGTAGGACACAGACTTGGAGAATTTGCTCCTACAAGAAACTACAGAGGTCACGCTGCCGACAAATCATCAAAGGTAAAGAAATAAGAAAGGAGATAATGAGAAATGGAAGCAAAAGCAGTTTCTAAATACGTTAGAATGTCTCCGATCAAGCTGAAACCGATTACTGATTTGGTAAGAGGCAAGGACTTAAACGAGGCATTGAACATCTTAAAGTTCACCCCGGGCAAAGGTTCAGAAATCGTAGAAAAAGTTGTTAAATCAGCCGCTGCAAACGCTGAAAACAATTTCGATATGAATCCGGACAACTTATATGTTGCAGAAGTATATGCTAACCAGGGCCCGACCATGAAGAGATGGAGAGCCGGTTCACAGGGCAGAGCATCAATCATCTTAAAGAGATCAAGCCACGTAGGCGTGACTCTTAGAGAGAAAGAATAGGAGGTTCACGAATGGGTCAGAAAGTTAGTCCACATGGTTTGAGAGTGGGCGTTATAAAAGACTGGGATTCCAAATGGTATGCAGATAAAGCTAACTTTGCAGACTACCTTGTAGAAGACAACAAAGTAAGAGAATATGTAAAGAAAAAATTATATGTTGCCGGAGTTTCAAAGGTTCTTATTGAAAGAGCAGCAGAAAATAAAATCAGAGTCATCATTCTCACCGCAAAACCGGGTATGGTAATCGGAAGAGCCGGAGACGGTATCGAAGTCCTCAAGAAGGACATCAAGAAGATGACCGGCAAAGAAGTAGAAATTTCCATCGAAGAAGTAAGAAGAGCAGAACTCGATGCACAGCTTACCGCAGAAAGCATCGCTCAGGCACTGGAAAGACGTGTATCTTTCAGAAGAGCCATGAAGCAGGCGATCGGCAGAACCATGAAAGCAGGTTCCAAGGGTATCAAGGTGCTTTGCTCCGGCAGACTGGGCGGCGCTGAAATCGCAAGAAGCGAAAAATACAGCGAAGGCAACGTTCCGCTTCACACTTTGAGAGCAGACATCGACTACGGATTCGCAGAAGCCGACACGACTTACGGCAAGATCGGCGTTAAGGTTTGGATCAACCACGGCGAAATCCTTGACAAGGGTCTCAAGAGCGCGGTTCCTGAAGAAAAGCGCGAAAAGAGAGAAAGAAGACCGAAGAAGGACGGCGAAAGACGCGAAAGAAGAAACAACGGCGAAAGACGTGACAGACGGGACAGAAACGATCGTCAGGAAGCGCCGAAGGCTGTAAATCCAAGAGTAAGAAAGACTCCGAAGGTTGAAGCAAAGCCGCAAGTTGAAGAACAAGTTGAAGCTGTAGAAGTTGCAGAAACAACGGAAGCATAAGCACACGGAAAGGAGGAACGAAAGCCATGTTAATGCCAAAGCGCGTTAAACGCAGAAGAGTTCACAGAGGAAGAATGAAAGGCGTTGCAACCAAGGGTAATACGATTACCTACGGAGCATACGGATTGGTTGCACAGGAATGTGGATGGATCACTTCGAATCAGATCGAGGCAGCGCGTATTGCGATGACCAGATCGATTAAAAGAGGTGGTAAAGTATATATCAAGATTTTCCCGCACAAGTCGGTTACCAAAAAGCCTGCTGAAGTACGTATGGGTTCCGGTAAAGGTGCTCCTGAGTACTGGGTAGCGGTAGTTAAGCCGGGTAGAGTAATGTTCGAGATCGAGGGCGTATCCGAAGAAAAGGCAAGAGAAGCAATGAGACTTGCAGCTCACAAGCTCCCGGTTAAGTGCAAATTTGCCATCAAAGAAGAAGCAGCAAAGGGTGGTGAAGCATAATGGAATTGAAGAAAATGAGAGAAATGACAGCGGTTGAACTGAACACCGAACTTGCTAACATGAAGAAAGAATTATTCAACTTAAGATTCCAGCACGTTACGGGACAGTTAGAGAACCCTGTAAAGATGAGAGAATTAAAGAAAGATATTGCTAGAGTAAAGACAATTCTTAGAGAAAAAGAATTACAGGCTTAGTAGAAAGGAGGATGTACTATGGCAGTTGAAAGAAATAGAAGAAAAACTAAAGTCGGTGTTGTCGTATCCGATAAGATGGATAAGACCGTAGTTGTTGCAATCGAAGACTTCGTAAGACATTCCCTTTACGGAAAAGCTGTAAAGAGAACTAAGAAGGTTAAGGCTCACGACGAAAACAACGAATGTCAGATCGGCGATAAGATTAGAATTATGGAAACAAGACCTCTGTCCAAGGACAAGAGATGGAGACTTGTGAACATTATCGAGAAGGTTAAATAAAGGAGGCACCAAATCATGATTCAGACTGAAACTAGATTAAGAGTTGCTGACAATTCAGGTGCAAAAGAACTTCTTTGCATTCGTATCTTAGGCGGTACTTCCCGTCAGTATGCGAATATCGGAGACGTTATCGTTTGTGCGGTTAAAGAAGCAACCCCAGGCGGCGTCGTAAAAAAAGGCGACGTTGTTAAGGCTGTAGTCGTTAGAACTAAGCATGGTGCCAGAAGAGCAGACGGAAGCTATGTAAAGTTCGATCAGAACGCTGCGGTTATCATTAAAGATAAAGAAGACAAAAACCCGGTTGGAACTCGTATCTTTGGACCTGTTGCAAGAGAGCTTAGAGATAAGGGCTTCATGAAGATCGTGTCATTGGCACCGGAAGTACTGTAGGAGGTGTAAAGATGCGTATTAAGAAAGACGATATGGTAATGGTAATTACCGGTAAGGATAAAGGCAAGCACGGCAAAGTCCTTAAGGCCATGCCAAAGGAAAACAGAGTCGTAGTAGAAGGCGTAAACATCGTTACAAAACACGCAAAAGCTACGAGAAAAGCCGGCGCGGAAATCAAGCATTTCGAAGCACCGATCGACGCTTCCAACGTAATGCTTTATGACGCAAAAGCCAAAGAAGTGATCAAATTCGGATACCAGGTTAAAGACGGTAAAAAAGTAAGAGTTTCCAAGAAAACCGGAAACGTAATCGACTAAGAAAGGAGGAGACGATTTTGACAGCAAGATTAAGAGAAACTTATAATAATGAAGTTTTCGGAGCATTAAAAGAAAAATTCCAATATAAAAATGTAATGGAAGTTCCAAAGCTCACAAAGATTACCATCAACATGGGTCTTGGCGAAGCAAAGGACAACGCAAAGGTTATGGAATCCGCAGTGGAAGAAATCGCTTTGATCAGCGGACAGAGACCTGTCGTTACAAAGGCAAAGAAGTCCATCGCGAACTTCAAGGTTAGACAGGGAATGCCTGTAGGCGCAAAGGTTACTTTAAGAGGAGACAATATGTATGAATTTGCTGATAAATTCTTCAATATCGCTCTTCCGAGAGTAAGAGACTTCAAGGGTGTTAGCAAGAACTCTTTTGACGGTAGAGGCAACTACTCTATGGGTATCAAGGAACAGTTAATCTTCCCTGAAATCAACTACGATAAGGTTGATACAATCAAAGGTATGAACATAGTATTTACGACAACGGCTAAAACAGACGAAGAAGCGGCTGCATTATTGGAGCTCTTAGGTATGCCGTTTGAAAAGTAGAGGAGGGAATTATGGCAAAGACATCTCTCAAAGTAAAACAGGCTAGAAAACCTAAATATTCGACTCGCGCATATACCAGATGCAGACTTTGCGGAAGACCACATTCCGTATTAAGAAAATATGGTATTTGCCGTATCTGTTTTAGAGAGCTTGCTTATAAAGGAGAAATTCCGGGCGTAAGAAAAGCAAGCTGGTAAAAATTATGAAAGGAGAAACACTGTAATGACAATGACAGATCCTATAGCGGATATGCTAACAAGAATCAGAAATGCCAACACTGTAGGTCATGAAACTGTTGAAATTCCGGCGTCAAAAATGAAAAAAGCGATTGCCGAAATTTTGAAAGAAGAAGGCTACATTGCGGATTTCGAAGTGATAGAAGACAACAAGCAAGGTATGATCAAAGTTACAATGAAATACGGCGCTAACAAAGAAAAAGTAATTTCAGGAATCAAGAAAATTTCAAAGCCGGGTCTCAAGGTTTATGCCAAGGCAGGAGAAGTGCCAAAGGTACTGGGAGGCCTTGGAATCGCCATCGTTTCCACTTCAAAGGGAATCGTAAGCGACAAGGAAGCCAGAAAACTGGGCGTTGGCGGCGAAGTAATCTGTTATGTATGGTAGGAGGAACGAAAAATGTCTAGAATAGGTAGAAAACCTGTAGTTGTTCCTGCCGGCGTAGAAGTTTCCGTAGACGCAAATAACGTTGTTACGGTAAAAGGCCCGAAAGGACAATTATCAGAACAAATCAGCAAGTTAATCAAGGTTGAGACAGCAGAGGGTGAAGTTCTCGTTTCCAGAGCTTCCGACGCAAGAGAAGAAAGATCTCAGCACGGACTTGCAAGAACATTAATCAACAATATGGTAGTAGGCGTAACGCAAGGCTTCGAAAAGAAGCTCCAGCTTGTAGGCGTTGGATACAAAGCCGAAAAGAAGGGCGACACTTTGGTAATGAGCCTTGGATACTCCCACCCTGTAGAATTAAAAGACCCTGAAGGAATCACCACAGAATGTCCGTCTGCGACAGAGATTACCGTAAAGGGTATCGATAAAGCAGTTGTCGGTAATTATGCGGCTAACATCAGAGCATGGAGAAGTCCGGAACCTTACAAGGGCAAGGGTATCAAGTATGCTGATGAATATATCCGCAGAAAAGAAGGCAAAGCAGGCGCTAAATAAGGGGAAAGGAGTGAATTAAAATGGCAAAAGTAAGCAGAAATGATAAGCGTGTGAAAAGACACGAAAGAGTAAGAAAAAACCTTTTTGGAACTCCTGAAAGACCAAGACTTTGCGTTTACAGATCAAACAAGAACATCTCAGCTCAGGTAATTGACGATGTAAACGGAGTGACTTTAGTATCCGCATCTTCCCTGGACAAAGAACTGAAAGGTGAAGTTGGTTACGGCGGAAACAAAGAAGCGGCGAAAAAGGTCGGCGAAGCCCTTGCAAAGAGAGCGCTCGCAAAGGGTATCGAAGAAGTGTGCTTCGACAGAGGCGGATTCTTATACCACGGAAGAGTTGCGGAACTGGCAGCAGGCGCTCGTGAAGCAGGATTAAAATTCTAACAGGAGGAAAAAGGAATGCGTAATATCGTTGATGCATCTAAGCTTGACTTGAAATCGACTATCGTTAATATCAGAAGAGTAGCAAAGACTGTTAAAGGCGGTAGAAACATGAGATTCAGCGTAACCGTAGTAGTCGGCGACGGCAACGGATATGTAGGCGTTGGTCTCGGTAAGTCTCAGGAAATTCCTGAAGCCGTAAGAAAAGCGGAAGAAGATGCAAAGAAGAATTTAATATATGTTCCGACAGTAGGAACAACAGTACCTCACAGAAACTTAGGCGTTTTCGGCGCAGGCAGAGTTCTCATCATGCCGGCTGCCCAAGGTACCGGAGTAATCGCAGGTTCATCTGTTCGTACCGTACTTGAAGCTGCGGGTATCAAAGACGTAAGAGCGAAATCCATCGGCTCCAACAATACAGGAAACATGGCTTATGCAACCATGGAAGGACTTAAGGGCATGATGACTGTGGAAAAGATTGCTAAGCTCAGAGGAAAGACAAAAGAAGAAATCTTAGGATAGGAGGATATGCGAAGATGGCAAAAATGATTAAAATTACTTTGACAAAAAGCACAATCGGCGCTTCCCCTAAACAGAGAAAAGTTGTTGAAGCGTTAGGACTCAGAAAGATGCACCACTCAGTAGAATTAGCAGACACACCGCAGACCCGCGGTGCGGTAGCTAAGGTGTCACATCTTGTAACGGTTGAAGAATTATAGGAGGTGCGCTTAGATGAAATTACATGAATTAAGAGCAGTACCGGGTTCCACGAAGGAACGCAAGAGAAGAGGCCGCGGTCACGCTACCGGACAAGGTACGACAAGCGGCAGAGGTATGAACGGTCAGAATTCAAGATCCGGCGGCGGCGTTCGTCTCGGATTTGAAGGTGGCCAGATGCCTTTATACAGAAGATTACCAAAGAGAGGTTTCACAAACATTTGGGGAACCGAATACACCATCGTGAATGTTGAGGACTTAAACAAGTTCGAGGCAGGTACGGTTGTAAATCAGGCGGCGCTTGAAGAAGCAGGAGTTGTTAAGCAGGTTAAGGACGGAATCAAGATCCTTGGCGAAGGAGAAATCAAAGTTGCATTGACAGTTCAGGCTAACAAATTCAGCAAGACTGCCGCAGAAAAGATTGAAGCTGCTGGAGGAAAGGCAGAGGTGATTTAAGATGGGTATGTTAAAGACTATTGCTCAAGCTTGGAAAGTTGCGGAAATCAGAAGCAAAATGATTTTCACTCTCCTCATGCTCGTAGTGTTCAGAATCGGATCCAACATTCCGGTTCCGAACATTAACAGAAGCGTGCTCAGTGAAATGTTCACCGGCGAAACAGGGCTTTTCGATTTATTCGACTTGTTCTCCGGCGGATCTTTCAGTAACTTTACAATTTTTGCATTGAGTATTACTCCATACATCACTGCATCAATCATCGTTCAGTTGCTTACCATCGCATTCCCTTATTTTGAAAGACTTGCAAAAGAGGGAATGGAGGGCAGAAAGAAGATGGCGCAAATCACCCGTTACATGACGGTAGGTTTGGCACTGATTCAGGCCATCGGTCTTACGGTAGGTCTTTTCAGACAGGCTGTGGTTGACAAGAGCGCATTTTCCATCATCGTTGTGGTATTGGTACTGACCGCAGGAACCGCGTTCCTTATGTGGCTGGGCGAACAAATCAACGAAAGAGGCGTGGGAAACGGTATTTCCCTCCTCATCTTCGGCGGTATCGTAGCAAGAATTCCGAGCGGAATCAGAACGGTTGTAACCGGATATCAGGGCGGATCATTATCCCTTGTAACGATCATCATCTTTATCATCGCAGCGGTATTTGTAACTGCGGGAGTTGTTCTTATCCAGGAAGGACAGAGAAGAATCCCGGTACAGTACGCAAAGAGAGTGGTAGGCAGAAAGATGTACGGCGGACAGTCCACCCACATTCCGATCAAGGTAAATCAGGCGGGCGTAATTCCGATCATCTTTGCTTTATCGATTTTGCAGTTCCCGCTTACCATCACCTACTTCATGTCTCAGGACAACGCGTTCAGCGTATGGGTTACCAAGTGGCTTTCGCCATCGGGAAATCCGGGCGTTTGGGTTTACGGAGTGCTTAACATCGTGCTGATCATCTTCTTCACCTACTTCTACACGGGTATCACCTTCAACCCAAGCGAAGTTGCGAACAACATGAAAGCAAACGGCGGCTTCATTCCGGGAATCAGACCGGGTAAAGCAACCGAAGACTATTTGAACAAAGTAATGTCAAGAGTTACAATCGTCGGAGCAATTTTCCTTGCACTGATCGCAACCCTGCCTACCATTTTAGGCGTTATGGTTCCGACCCTCAAGGGAATCCACTTCGGCGGCACATCGCTGCTTATCGCGGTAGGTGTTGCGCTTGACACAGTAAGACAGCTGGAAAACCAGATGCTCATGAGAAATTATCAAGGTTTCTTAAAGTAAAAAAAGGGAGATGAGTAAAATGCTTAGAACTATATTATTAGGGCCTCCCGGAGCAGGAAAAGGAACCCAGGCAGTTAAGATTGTGGAAAAATACGAAATTCCGCATATTTCCACGGGAGATATTTTCAGAGAAAACATCAAGAACGGAACCGAGCTTGGCAAGAAAGCCCAGGAATACATGAACAAGGGCGAACTTGTTCCGGACGATTTGGTAATTGAAATCGCCACCACAAGACTTCTTGCGGACGACTGCAAAAACGGTTTCCTCCTTGACGGATTCCCGAGAACCGTTTATCAGGCTGAGAAGCTTGATGAATTCTTGGCTGCTCACGATTCCAAGATCGACAAGGTTTTGGACATCGCGGTGGAAAAGGAAGAGCTTATTACAAGACTTACGGGAAGAAGGGTCTGCAAGGCTTGCGGCGCCAGCTTCCATGTAGTAAACATTCCTCCTAAAAAAGAAGGCGTTTGCGACTACTGCGGCGGCGAGCTGATCCAGAGAGCCGATGACAATTTGGAAACGGTTACCAACAGAATCGACGTTTACGAAGCGCAGACAATGCCGCTCATCGAGTATTATGAAAATGCAGGAACACTTGCCCACATCGACGGCAGTACCGGACTTGACAATGTGTTTGCTGACATCGTAAAAGCTTTAGGGGAATAGGAATGATCATCATCAAATCAAAACAGGAACTTGATTTAATGCGGGAAGCCGGAAAGGTTTGCGGGCTGATTCTCAGAGAACTGCCACAGCTGATAAAGCCAGGCGTCTCCACATTGGAAATAGATCGTTTTGTTGAAAAAACAGTACGGGCGCATGGAATGACCGCAGCCGAAAAGGGTTACTGCGGCTATCCGGCGAGCGTATGCGTTTCAATCAATGATGAGGTCGTTCACGGAATTCCGAGCAAAAAACGCCATCTGAGAGAAGGCGACATAGTGAGCTGCGACCTTGTGGTGGAATACAAAGGTTATATGGCAGACGCAGCAAGGACTTATCCTGTGGGAAAGGTGAGTCCCGAGGCCATGCATCTGATCGAAACGGCGGAAAGGGCGTTCTACAACGGAATTGCCTATGCCAAGGCGGGAAACAGATTATATGATATTTCCCATGCAATCCAGGAAACCGTGGAAGGCGAAGGCTACGGAGTGATCCGGGACTTTGTGGGACACGGAATCGGAAGCCAGATGCACGAAGACCCGCAGATTCCTAATGTAGGGAAAGCCGGAAAGGGTCCGAGGCTCCAGTCGGGTATGACATTGGCGATAGAGCCCATGATCACCCAGGGAACATGGGAAATCGATGTCCTGGAAGATGACTGGACGGCGGTTACCTTAGACGGCGGACTTGCGGCGCACTATGAAAATACGGTTATTATCACTGATGGTGAGCCGGAATTGCTTACCTTATAAAGAACAGAAGGAGATGTATTTATGGCGAAAAAAGACGTCATTGAAGCAGTCGGAACAGTTGTCGACGCGCAGCCGAACGCCATGTTCAAGGTTAAATTAGACAACGGTTTTGAAGTGCTGGCACACATTTCAGGAAAAATCAGAATGAATTATATCAGGATTCTCCCCGGCGATAAGGTAAAGGTAGAGCTTTCCCCTTACGACCTTACCAGGGGAAGGATTACATGGAGAGATAAAGGTTAGGAGGATAAAAAATGAAAGTAAGAGCTTCCGTAAAACCTATCTGCGAAAAGTGCAAGGTTATCAAGAGAAACGGCAAGGTTATGGTGATCTGCGAGAACCCGAAGCACAAGCAGAAACAAGGTTGATTTAAGTTAGTATGGGGCGGCACGCACGAACCGGGAGGCGCGCCGAAAGCCCTTTCAAAAAATTAAAGAAGATCCTGTCTATATCGCCACCCGGACGGCGACGGAAGATAGGGGAAGGAGAAAAATATGGCTCGTATAGCCGGTGTTGACTTACCAAGAGAAAAAAGAGTAGAAATAGGCCTCACCTATATCTACGGTATTGGCAGACCAACCTCACTTGCTATCCTGGAAAAAGCAGGCGTAAATCCTGACACAAGAGTTAAGGATTTGACTGAAGAGGAAGCAGGTAAAATCAGAAGAATTATCGACGAAGAATACCTTGTAGAAGGTGATTTGAGAAGAGAAGTTTCTCTTAACATCAAGAGACTCATGGAAATCGGTTCCTACAGAGGAATTCGTCACAGAAGAGGACTTCCTGTAAGAGGTCAGAAAACGAAGACAAACGCAAGAACTCGTAAGGGTCCGAAGAAGACCGTAGGCAGAAAGAAAAAAGCGACTAAGTAAGAAGGAGGTAGGAAAAAATGGCTAAGACTGTAAAGAAAACAGTTAGAAAAAAGAAAAGAGAACGCAAGAATATTGAAAAAGGCCAGGCACATATCCAATCCACCTTTAACAATACTTTGGTTACTCTTACAGATATGAGCGGCAACGCCCTTTCATGGTCGTCCGCAGGTTCCCTTGGGTTCAAGGGTTCCAGAAAATCCACACCGTTCGCGGCTCAGATGGCGGCAGAGGAAGCTGCTAAGGGGGCTATGGAACACGGCTTAAAGACGGTAGAAGTTTATGTAAAGGGACCGGGCTCCGGCAGAGAAGCAGCGATCAGAGCGCTTCAGACAGCAGGACTTGAAATCACTTTAATCAGAGATATCACACCGATTCCGCATAACGGATGCAGACCGCCGAAGAGAAGAAGAGTCTAGGAAAGGAGGAGTAATTTAGATGTCAAGATATACAGACGCAAACTGCAAATTGTGCAGAAGAGAAGGTCAAAAGCTTTTCTTAAAGGGTGAAAGATGCTACAGCGGCAAGTGCGCGCTCGAAAAGAGAAATTACGCTCCCGGACAGCATGGTCAGGCAAGAAAGAAAGTCTCCGACTATGGTCTTCAGTTAAGAGAAAAGCAAAAAGCAAAGAGATTCTACGGAATGCAGGAAACTCAGTTCAGAAACTTATTCGACAAGGCTGCTAAGAAACAGGGCAAGACAGGTGATAACCTCTTGATTTTGCTCGAAACAAGACTTGATAACGTTGTTTTCAGACTTGGCTTTGCAGCTTCCAGAAAAGAAGCAAGACAGCTTGTAACTCACGGCCACTTCACTGTAAACGGCAAGAAGGCTAACATTCCGTCAATGGAAGTAAAAGCAGGAGACGTTATCGCAGTAAAGGCTAAGAGCCAGAGCTCGCCTAAGTTCAAGGAAATCAAGGAAATGTCCATCACAGTTCCTAGCTGGATGACAGTAGATGTTGATAAATTAGAGGGTAAAGTTGTTACTCTGCCGAACAGAGAGGAAATCGACACTCCGATCGCAGAGCACTTGATCGTCGAGTTGTATTCCAAGTAAGAACCTGTCAAGAGGCGGGTAGTATTTGCTCTGCAAATCTCCACCCTCAAGCTCTTGACAGAACCTTGTTACGGGTATCCGACAAGCGTATACCCGTAATAATGA
>CAVHEY010000017.1:12600-15406 GCA_963635155.1 Bacteroides stercoris | reverse complement strand
CAAAACGCCGGATTCTGTTTCCGGCGTTTTCTTTTTTGCGATTATTTATTTGCTGTGCCCGAGCCCTTGGGACAGAGCCCTTATTTCAGGAACATTCTTATCAGCTTCCCGGTCTTTGCACTGTAAGGCTGGTACCTTATCGGCAGGTCGATCCGGTTATAGGTTCGCAGCACGCCCTTTGCATGGGAGAAGGTTTCAAAGCTCTTTGCCCCGTGGTAGGCGCCCATGCCGCTGTTTCCCACCCCTCCGAAAGGCAGATTCGGATTGGAAATGTGCATGATGGTATCGTTTATGCAACCGCCTCCGAAGCTCACCCTCTGCATAAAGTGTCTTGCCGTTTTCCTGTTATCCGTGAAAATATACAGCGCCAGCGGTTTTTCGCCCTGCTTGATGAAAGCTTCCGCCTCCTTCATGCTGTCAACGGTTATAACCGGAAGCAGCGGTCCGAAGATTTCCTCCTGCATCACGGCGTCCTCCCGGGTGACCCCGTCCATCACCGTGGGTTCGATTTTGAGCCTCTCCGGGTCGGATTTGCCGCCGAAAACGACTTTTTCGGGGTCTATCAGCCCCAGTATTCTGTTAAAATGCTTTTCGTTTATGATCTTTCCGTAATCCCTTGCGCTGAGCGGAGTTTCGGAATACATAACCCCAATCTGCTTATAAAGCTCCTTGAGGAAATTTTCCTTTATATCCCGATGGATCAGCAGGTAGTCCGGGGCAACACAGGTCTGCCCGCAGTTTAGATATTTCCCGAAGGCGATTCTGCGCGCCGCCCGCTTTATATTGCAGTTTTTATCCACGATGCAAGGGCTTTTGCCTCCCAGTTCCAAGGTAACCGGAGTGAGATATTTAGAAGCCTTTTCCATAACCAGCTTCCCAACAGTAATGCCGCCGGTAAAGAAGATATAATCGAAGCGTTCGTCAAGGAGCGCCTGATTTTCGGCTCTGCCCCCTTCGATGACCGCAACGTATTCGTCCTCAAATACCTCGCTTATCAGCTCTTTGATAACCGCCGAGGTCGCCGGCGAATAAGCCGATGGCTTTAGCACCGCGCAGTTTCCCGCGGCAATCGCCCCCGCCAGAGGTTGAATACACAGCAGGAAGGGATAATTCCATGGCGACATGATGAGAACACAGCCGTAAGGCTCGTTGATTATCGCGCTCTTCGCGTGGAACGTCACGAGAGGCGAAGGTTTTTTCTTCGGCGCGGCGAGCCTTTCCACATGAGAAATCATGTAGGAAATTTCTTCGAGGGCAAGACCGATTTCGCACATATAGCCCTCTTGTTCCGATTTCCCAAGGTCTGCATAAAGTGCCGCCGAGATTTTTTTCTCGTATTTCAGCACCGCCCTGCGGAGCTTCACCAGCATTTCTTTCCTATATTTGACATCAAAGGTTTTTCCGCCTGCAAAAAACGCTCTCTGCCGGCTCACGATTTCATTTATATCCATTTTTTCCTCTCCCTTTCAATGGCGTACTTTCGCTTCATATTCCTATTGTAGCACAAATCCCGCAAAAGTTACACTGCAAAATGCCCGCAAAATTTCCGCAAATTTGTCCTGCTTGCCCTTGACAAGCCCCGGATTATGGAGTAATATGTTGTTACATTTTATCGTGATAAATCATTAAACCGATAATTTGATATCTCAATAGCTTATTAAAGGGAGGAATTGAAAATTATGAAACTCAGAAAACTTACCGTACTTTTGTTGATCCTTGTTCTTTCCATGACCGCCATGGTTCTCACCGGCTGCGGCGACAGCGGTTCAGATGACGCCGAGAAAGAAACCATCGTAGTCGGTCTTGACGACACCTTTGCTCCGATGGGCTTCAGAGACGATCAGGGCGAGCTGGTGGGCTTTGATATCGACCTTGCCAACGCGGTTGGGGAAGAAATGGGTATGACCGTTGAATTTAAGCCGATCGACTGGAACGCAAAGGAAACCGAGCTCAAGGCAGGAACCATCGACTGCGTATGGAACGGAATGTCCATCACCCCGGAGAGACAGGAAAACATGGCGCTTTCCAACAAATATCTCAACAACAAGATCGTCATCATGGCAAAGGCTGATGCGGACTTCGATGTAACAAGCGCAGAAGATCTGGCAAACCTGAAAATCGGCACCCAGACCGACTCCTCTGCTCTGGAAATGCTCAAAGCAAACGAGGCTTACGACAGCTTCAAGGATAATATTGACGAATACAAAACCTACGACATCGCCATCATGGACCTGAAGGCAGGCAGAATCGACGTTGTTGTGGTTGACCAGGTTCTCGGCGAATACATGAACAACAACCTCGGCGGCGAAATGAAGGAATGCACCTATTCCCTCGGCGACGACTACTATGTAATCGGTTTCGCAAAGGAAAACACGGAGCTTCGCGACAAGGTTAACGACGCCCTTCAGACTCTGATTGACAACGGCAAAGCAGCCGAAATCAGTGAAACTTGGTTCGGCAAGAACATCGTTGTTTTCGAGCCCCTTGACTAGTCCGTTGACAAAAGGTGAATAAAAAATGACTGACTATTTCATGCAATTTGTGCCGTTCATGCTGAAATCCACCGTGATGGTGATCAAGATTTTTGCCTTGACACTTGTGCTTTCCCTGCCGCTGGGTCTTCCGGTGGCACTGGGAAGCAACAGCAAAATCAAACCGATTTCTTGGCTGTGCAAAGCCTATGTTTTCATATTCAGAGGCACACCGCTGATGCTTCAGCTTTGGTTCTTCTACTTCTTTTTCCCATTCGTGTTCAACGTACAGATAAGCGCTTTTGCCTCGGTAATCGTGGCTTTTGTGCTGAACT
>CAVHEY010000017.1:0-11766 GCA_963635155.1 Bacteroides stercoris | reverse complement strand
GCTCTGGACCCGGAAATCACCGGCGAAGTGCTGAACGTTATGAAAAAACTTGCAGACGACCACACGACGATGATCGTCGTGACCCACGAAATGGGCTTTGCAAAGGAAGTTGCGGACAGAGTGATCTTCATGGACAAGGGCATCATCGTTGAGGAAGGCACTCCTGCCGAAATCTTCGAAAACCCAAAGAGCGACAGGCTGAGGTCTTTCCTTGGAGCAATGCTTCGGGCATAGTCTTCCGTTGTCTGTGCATAATTTCGACGTAATGTTTCCCGGGAAATCCATGTATTTTCCGGGTTTTTTCTGTTTTTCAACAAAAACAATAAAATTTTTTCGAAATATGTGTTGACACATAACAAAATCTATGGTATTATCCATGCATGTTTGAAAATTGATTCTTGAGGAAAGGAGAAACGCAAGATGACGAAGTTGGCAGGCAGAGTAAACTTCATGATGATGATGGAGATGTGCATGTGCGGCATGTGCATGCTTTGCAATACAATTTTTTCAGATGCGCTTTCCATCACCAAGACGAAAATTTGTTTTCAATAAATAAATGAAATTCGGAATATCTCGGAGAGCTCGTTTGAAAGGGCTCTCTTTTTTATTCCAAGCTCAAACAAAAAAATGAACTACAAAACCACGGAGGTAACCAAAATGAAAAAAGTTTTATCCACAGTATTAGCGTTAACCTTAGTTTTCGCCCTTGCCATTGCGTTCACCGGCTGCGGCGGCAGCAGCAGTGACGAAGCTATTGAAATCGCAATCCCCAACGACACCACCAACGAAGCAAGAGCGCTCCTGCTTCTCCAGGAACAGGGCATCATCACCCTTGCTGACGATGCAGGCATCACCGCAACCATCAAGGACATCGTTGACAATCCGAAGAACATCACATTCCAAGAGGTTGAAGCAGCTCAGCTTCCTACCGTTCTTCAGGACGTTGACTACGCGGTAATCAATTCCAACTACGCCCTTGACGCAGACCTGAATCCGGTGGAAGACGCTCTGGCGATCGAAGACTCCTCTTCGGCATACAGCAATATCCTTGCAGTTAAGAGCGGCAACGAAAACACCGACAAGATCAAAGCGCTCAAAGCGGCTCTCGAAAGCCAGCAGGTTGCAGACTTCATCGCTTCCGAATATGATGGCGCAGTCGTAAGCACCGTTGACAATCCGGGAGACGGCTATGACGAAACCGTCGATTACGACGCACTGGCTGGAACCACGATTTCCGTTGCAGCTTCCCCTACACCACACGCAGAGATCCTTGCGGTTGCAAAGGAAATCCTCGCAGCAAAGGACATCACGCTTGACATCATCGAATTCACCGACTACGTTCAGCCGAACAACGTGGTAGACAGCGGCGATGTTGATGCAAACTACTTCCAGCACCTGCCTTACCTTGAGGACTTCAACGCACAGAACGGCACAGATGTTGTTTCCGTAGCAGCAATCCACGTAGAACCGATGGGTCTTTACGGTGGCAAGCAGACCACAATCGACGCATTAAAATAATCACGGGAGCCTGACGAAATGATAGAAATTAAAAATCTTTCTAAAACATTTACCGGGGCAGGCGATACCGTAGAAGCACTTAAAAATATCTCCATCACAATTGCTGATGGGGATATTTATGGCATTATCGGTATGAGCGGTGCCGGAAAAAGTACCCTTGTGCGATGTATCAATATGCTGGAGCGCCCCACAGAGGGCAGCGTTTTGATTGACGGCTGCGACCTTGGCTCCCTTTCCGAAGCGGAGCTCAGAAAGGTTCGCAGAAATGTTACTATGATCTTCCAGAGTTTCAATCTTCTTGCCCAGCGTACCTGCATCAAAAACATTTGCTTCCCCCTTGAACTTGCAGGGGTTCCAAATGCAGATGCCAGAAAACGCGCCATGGAGCTTCTGGAGCTTGTAGGGCTTCCGGACAAGGCGGACGCCTATCCGGCTCAGCTTTCCGGCGGTCAGCAGCAGAGAATCGCCATTGCAAGAGCCTTGGCGACAGACCCGAAGATTCTCCTCTGCGACGAAGCCACCAGCGCCCTTGACCCTAACACCACCCATTCCGTCCTTTCCCTCATAAAGGACATCAACAAGAAGCTGGGAATCACGGTTATCATCATCACGCACCAGATGAGCGTAGTGGAAGAGGTCTGCAACAAGGTGGCAATTCTCGACCACGGTGAAGTTGTGGAAAAAGGCGCGGTTTCCGAGGTTTTCAGCAAGCCGAAATCGCAAGCCGCAAGGAAGCTGGTTTTCCCTGAGGGAATCACGGAAACGCTCCCGCTCAACGACGGTGAGCATCACATTCGTATCGTTTTCAACGGCGAAGACGCCACGAATACCCCGCTAATCGCAAGACTGGCGATGGATAAGAACATTGCGGCGAATATTTTATCCGCCAACACGAAAACCATCGAGGGAAGAGCCTACGGCAATATGCTTCTGGGGATTTCCGGAAGCGAAGATAAGGTGAAGGAAGCAATTTCCTATCTTGGGGAAATCAGCAATGTCATTATTGAGGAGGTGGACGAAGATGTTCGATAGTATACTTGCTTCCGAAAGCGTACAGGAAGCCCTCAGCATACTCCAGACCGAGTTTCCTCTGGCAATTTGGGAAACCTTCTACGTAACGGTTTTATCCACGCTGTTCGCATCAATCATCGGGCTCCCTCTGGGGGTTTTGGTAACGGTAGGCGGCAAGGACGGAATTTTGCCTCTGCCAAAGTGGCTCATGGCAGTTTTAGACGTTTTCATCAACCTGCTGCGTTCGGTTCCTTTCCTGATTTTGATGATTATGGTAATTCCGCTGACAAGGCTGATCGTGGGGACTCCGGTAGGCACCGTGGCGTCCATCGTACCCCTTACCATCGCGGCGTTTCCTTTCATCGCAAGGCTTGTGGAAAGCAGCCTGCGGGAGGTCAGCCCCAATATCATCGAGGCGGCACAGAGCATGGGAGCGACTCCGTTTCAAATCATCGTAAAGGTTTTGATTCCGGAAAGCGTTCCGTCGCTTCTTTCTAACGCAACCATTGCAATTACCACCGTTTTGGGGTATTCTGCCATGAGTGGTATCATCGGCGGCGGCGGTCTTGGTAAAATCGCCATCAACTACGGCTACTACCGCTACAAGACCCTGGTGATGATTTTGGCAGTAATTCTGCTGATTATCATGGTTCAGGTTTTCCAAAGCCTCGGCACCTACTTAGTTAAGAAATCTGACAAAAGGAGTTTCGATTAAGCATGAGTTTACTCACAGTAGAAAACGTATCCCACGGCTTCGGCGCAAGGCAAATCTTAGAGGACGCCTCATTCCGACTGCTCAAAGGTGAGCACATCGGTCTGATCGGTGCCAACGGAGAGGGCAAATCAACCTTCCTCAATATTATAACGGGAAAAATTCAGCCGGATTCGGGAACCATCGCATGGTCCCGCCATGTGACGGTGGGCTATCTGGATCAACATTCGGTTTTGAAAAAGGGCATGACGATCCGGGAGGTTCTTCGCACCGCCTTCAATCATATGTACGAGCTGGAAGCGGAAATGCTCAAGATTTACGAGGATATGGCGCTTCCGGAAAACGGAGACAAGATGGAAGAAATGATGGAGGACGCCGGCGAGATTCAGCAAATTCTGGAATACAGCGGTTTCTACCAATTAGACGCGAAGATCAGCGAGGTTGCGGGAGGACTGGGGCTTCGGGACATCGGTCTGGACAAAGATGTTTCCGACCTTTCCGGCGGTCAGCGCACCAAGGTTTTGCTGGTAAAGCTTTTGCTGGAAAACCCATCGATTTTGATCCTGGACGAACCCACAAATTATCTGGATCATGAGCATATTGTATGGCTCACCGGATATTTGCAAAATTACGAGAATGCTTTTATTCTCGTTTCCCACGACATGGAATTTTTGAACTCCGTAGTGAATGTAATATATAATCTTGACGGCGGCAATCTCACTCGCTACACCGGCGACTACGAGAATTTCCGCCGTATGTACGATATCCAAAAGGCGCAGGAAAAGGCGGCTTACGAGAGGCAGCAGGCTGAGATCGAAAAGCTTGAGGATTTTATCGCAAGAAACAAGGCGCGGGTTGCTACCCGTGGTATGGCAAATTCCCGCCAAAAGCAGCTGGACAAGATGGAAATTCTTGAACGCCCCACCGAAAAGATCAAACCGGAATTTCATTTCCTCATGGCTCGCACCCCAAGCCGCTTCGTGGTGGAAGCAAAGGACTTGGTGATCGGCTATAACAAGGACGAGCCTCTTACAAAGCCGGTATCCTTTGCGCTGGAGCGGGGGCAAAAGGTGGCGATCGTGGGCACCAACGGTCTCGGCAAATCCACGCTTTTAAAGACCATTCTCGGCAAGCTCCCGCCTCTCAGCGGCGAGGTTAGCCTCGGGGATTATCTTTTCCCGGGCTATTTCGAGCAGGAAGCGGCGCGGGATTCTTCGGAAACCGCCCTGGACACGTTCTGGGCGCAGTTTCCCTCCATGGAAAATCGGGAAGTACGCCTGTGCCTTGCAAAATGCGGGCTGACCAACGAACACATCACAAGCCAGATGCGGGTGCTGTCCGGCGGCGAAAACGCCAAGGTGCGCCTTGCCATTGTCATGAACCGGGAACACAACTGGCTGGTGCTGGACGAACCGACGAATCATCTAGATGTGGACGCAAAGGAGGAGCTGAAACGCGCTTTGACGGAATTCCCGGGAACGATTTTGCTGGTTTCCCACGACCCCCTTTTCTATGAAGATTTCGTTACCGATGTTTGGAATGTGGAAGATTGGACGACAAAAATCGTATAGGCGCAGGTAAAAGGCAGTTTGCTTTCACCGTCGTACCGCTAACTTTGCTAATTTTGAAATGGGGAAAAAACCTTGTTGACATTTCGTGGCAAGTGGTTTAGTATAGAGTATAGAAAAAGGATTACCGCTTGTGGTTAGGCGGTTCCATCAAATAGTTTTAATCGAAACCGTCAAACGCAATGTTTGGCGGTTTTCCGTTACTTGCGTCTAATCGAAACGATCAGCGACGCAAGCCCTACAAGCACTAACGAATAGGTGAATAAATCACTTACAGTTATGTATGTCATAGGCGCCACCTCCCTTCAGGAAGCGACAGAACCGCCATGCGATAATCCTTTGCGCATATATTATCATTTAATACAATTATTGTCAAGCAATATTCTCAATGAAAACAAAAAATTCTCCCCGAGCTTCTCGAAACGCCTTCCTTTCAAAATTGCAGCATCTCTGCGAAAAAAACAATTGCAGCTGCCGGTTTTCGAGGAGGCGTATCAGCTGCTCGCGCAGATGAACAAAACCTTTGGCTGCTGAATTGCGCTGTTTGAGTGCCGAACTTTGCTCTAAAGGCACGAGTTTGCAATTCAGCCCAAAGGTTGTGAATGAGCGACTACAGCTACCGCGGACGAGAACTGAGGCAGTAGCGATTGTTTTTGGAATCCGCGAGTTTTCGATTTCACCCAAACTTCGCGAAATAAGCCGGTACAGTCGCAGGCGGCGAGAGTTCGGCGAGTGGGAGAAGCACTTTTTGTTTTCGCATCTCACTCCACATAAGCCCGGTCAAACTCCACAACGGTGAAGAAGCGCGGGTTATAGGCAGAAACCGCCTCCGCAAAGGTTTCCTCGATTTCCTCGTTTGACAGCTTGCAGTCCGCCGTAAGCGCCACATCGAAAACCACATTCGTGTGGGTGGGTCCCGGCACAATTCTAAGGTCGTGAAAGTTTTGAACGCCTTCCAGCTTCCCCGCCGTTTCCAGCAGAATATGCTTCAGCGGCTCCCGGTTCGGGTCGCTTAAATCGATGGGATCCATATGCACGGTACAGTGGATATTCAGTCGCTTCGCGATTTCGTGTTCGATATTGTCAATCAAATCGTGGCTGATCATCACGTCCACCGCCGCGTCCACTTCTACGTGCAGCGAGGCAAAAACCTTTCCCGGACCGTAATTATGCACCGCAAGATCATGGAGTCCCAGAACCCCTTCATGGCTGTTTGCGATATCTTCGATTTCTTTCACCATTTCCGGGTCCGGAGCCTCCCCCAGCAGCGGGCTAACCGTCTCTCTGACAAGCCCGATTCCCGACCAGACGATAAACAGCGCCACGAGAACCCCCATATATCCGTCGATTTGCACATCGAAAACATGACCGACAATCACGCTGATAAGAACAGCAGTCGTTGCAATCACATCGTTTCGGCTGTCTGCCCCCGTTGCCGCAAGGGTCATGGAGTTGATGCGCTTTCCTGCGGAAATATTAAAGCTCGCCTGCCAGATTTTTATTACAATGGCAAGCACCAGCACGATTACCACCGCCGGGCTGAATTCTGTGGGCGTTGGAGCGAGGATCTTTTCGACTGAACCTTTCCCCAGTTCCAATCCTACGACTATTATGATGACAGATACCAAAAGCCCCGCCAGATACTCGATTCGCGCATGACCGTAGGGATGCTCCTTGTCCTCCGGCAGCCCCGCAAGCTTGAACCCGATCAGAGTAATCAGGGAAGATGAGGCGTCCGCAAGGTTGTTCACCGCGTCTGCCACGATGGCGATGCTGCCCGAAATAAGTCCCACGAGAATTTTCATCACGCAGAGCAAGGTATTCGAAAGGATTCCCACGATTCCCGCCAGTTTTCCGTAGCTGTCCCGAACCCCTGCGTCCTTTACATTCTCCCAATCCTTTACAAAAGTCCTGAAAATAAACTTATTCATGGGCGATCGCCTCTCCAATTGCCTTTACCAGCTGATCCGAGCAGGAGGTGTTCTTGAACCCACAGGTAATTCCCTCAAGCTTTTCTTTGATGTCCTCATATTTCATTCCCTTTACAAGGGTGGAAATCGCCTTCAAATTTCCGTTGCAGCCCCCGATAAATTCCACATTTTTCACAACATCTCCGTCCATGTCCAGCAAAATCATGCGGGAACAGGTTCCGGTCGTCCGATATTCGTATTTCATCTAAAAATTCTCCTTTCAAACTTTCGATAGCTAAGGTATAATTGTCTTGCAATAAAGCTAAGTATAACACGAATCACGCAAAAAAGGTATACAAATGAAGGAAAATAACATTTTTATTAAGACAATCGAAGAAAAATACGAAAAATTCAGCGATTATTATACGATGATGAACAGCGACTTCCTCAGCATCGAGGAGCAAAGCGCCCTTTCGGGTTTCCTGCGGTCTCACGCGAAGGAAGGCGTCTATTTTTACGGCGGATACGGCGAGGCGGAACGCAGAATGGTGGTTTTTCTGCCGGATTATACCGAGGCGGCGGAGAAAATTGCTTCGATGCCCAAAGATTTGGAAGAACGGGAAAAATCCGCCGAGATAAGCCGCATTCTCACCGAATATTTTGAAGAAAACGAGGATTCCCGCCCCATTTCGGTACTGGAAATTTCCGTTCCCCCTGCGGAACGCAAGGTTCTGAGCCATCGGGATTATCTGGGTGCCTTAATGGGAGAGGGCATCAAACGGGAAAAGGTCGGCGATATTCTCGTTTCCGAAAAGGGTGCGAAAATCATCGTCGTATCGGAGCTTTGCGACTATCTTGTCCAAAATTTCAGCAAGGTGGGTTCGGTAAGCGTTCGTGCTAAGAAAGCGCCAATTTCTGCTCTAAAAACCGTGGAAATCAAAACTACTTGCCTAAAATTCACCGTATCATCACCGAGAATTGATAATATACTCGTAGGAATATTCGGTATATCCAGAAAAGACGCCGTCGCATACATTTCCCGCGGAAAGGTCTTCGTTTCGGGGCGCGAAATCGCAAAGCCCGACATGACCCTGCGGGGCGGAGAAAAAATCGTTTTGCGGGGCATGGGAAAAGCAATTTATCAAGGAGTTTCCGGCTCGTCAAAAAAAGGAAAGCTCTACATCACCGCAGAAAAATATATTTAGCCGCTCCCACTCTTATTTGCTGAGAGGCAAGACAGGAGGACAAGATCATGG
Organism: Bacteroides stercoris; assembly: GCA_963635155.1. GTDB lineage: Bacteria > Bacillota > Clostridia > Peptostreptococcales > Anaerovoracaceae > CAG-238. Next base: position 3,791 of record CAVHEY010000017.1, on the reverse strand, counting down.
ACAAAAAAGAACTGCCAAGAATCGCCGGAAAGCTTCGCTCGAAGTATCTTGAAATGCCCGAAGAAATTTACAAGGCAAAGGGTCTTGTTATCATGGGCAAACGAATCAAATCCGTGATTTTCACCACGGATATCGCAATCATTCGGAGTTGTAACGCGGACGCGGTGCTGGCGGTGTACCCTTTCACTCCGCAGCAGGTAATCTCCCAGTCCATCATCAATGTGGCGCCCATGCCTGTGTTTGTAGGGGTCGGCGGCGGAATTACCAACGGAATGCGCTCCGCGATCATCGCAAAGGACGCGGAGGGTGATGGTGCCTGGGGAGTCGTTGTAAACGCTCCCATGACCAACGAAAACATCGCCATGATCGACAAGGCTATCGACATTCCCATTATCGCCACGGTCATAAACGAGAATGCGGATATCAATGCGCGCCTTGCGGCGGGAGTTTCGATTTTAAACGTTTCCGCGGCTTCGCGAACTCCGGAAGTGGTTCGGGCAATCCGCAGGGATTTTCCTGCCGTCCCGATCATTGCAACCGGAGGACCCACTGCCGAAAGCATAATCAAAACCATTGAAGCCGGGGCAAACTGCATCAGCTACACGCCGCCGTCCACCGCGGAAATCTTTGCGGACATCATGAAAAGCTACCGCGCGCAAGAGGACGCGGAGCATCAGGTGGTGGAGGAGCAGATTACGATACTGGACGCGCTGGAAAGCGTATAGCGCATAATATCATACATAAGGACTGCTACGGGGCAGTCCTTTTTAATTGGAACACGATCTCGTTTTCGTCCTCATCATGCTCCGGGTTCAGATAAATCGTGTAACCGGTATACTCTAAGACCTTGCTCACTTTTCGGGCGTTTCCGCTTCCGTTCCCCATCTTTAAAAACTCTTCAAGGTTATGTCTGTTGCCGCTTCCAAGAATATCGAATCTAAAAGCCTCTGCGTATTTTTCCTTTTGTATCCCGACGCACAGGAGCGTATCTATCATGCTTCGATTTTCCGAGCCCCTCACCGAGGCACCTGTTATTCCGTATCTCCAGCCCTTTGCAACGATTTCGCCGGAATCGTAAATCGGCTGTCCCTCCGAGTCAAGCATCAGATATTCCTTTCGGTCGTATGCCATATAGGCTAAGGATTCTCCCTCTTTGTCCGTTATGTCGGAAATCTCCCAGCCTTCCCGGGGCGACGCGCTTATTTCGAGGATTCTGCCCTGCCCCTCGTCGCTTATCAAAGCACAGGCTCTCGGAAGAAAGACTTCATATCGCTCGGTTTTGCCTTCGTTGTTGCGGACAAAATCTAGGGGCTTTGTTTCAGGCTCAAAGCCTACCGCCTTTTCGAGAAGATAGCTTATCGGATTGATTCCTGCCGTTTCCGCATCAGGCAGCGTGCCTTCCTCAGCCTCAATCACGATGTTAAGTCCCATTTCCAGCCGCACTCCTGCGAAGCCCGACACCTCGCTTCCGCTTTTTTCATCTGCCAGTGTGAAATTCACCTCGATGTCCCGGTGCCCGAGATATTTTTTCAAGACCACCCTTGTAACCTGTCTTTCCCCATCGGCGATCCTGACGGTTCCCGCCTCGCTGAAGTCAAAAATGTCTTCCCCGATTTTTTCCACAAACCTTCCGCCGGCTCCCTCGCCTACATAGCCCGACGAGTTAAGCCCAAAAGCCCAAAGAGCGTAGGATTGGCTTTTCAATGCCGTGCCCTTTGGGTGAACGATGTAAAAGGCATTTGCTTCCTCTCCGGGCGCAAGGGACAGATTGATATCCTTTGTCAGCGGGTCGTTTTCCTCATCGCCTGCCCCCAGCAATAGCTCCGAATTGCTCAGCCCTCCGGTACTGTTGAATTTTTGCCCGGAAACATTCTCACCGCAGGGTATTACATTTCCGTCATGTTCGGTTAAAAAGTTTTCTTCTTCGTAATTTTCGTCAAGGACCCACAGGAATTTTGTTTTCTCCGTGTCCTCCTCTCCTGCATAGTTGTACTGCGTAAGCTCCCCGTCGAAAGCGATTCCGATCCTCGCCGCGCCTTCAAAGTCCTTTGCTGGCTTAACCTTCCATATGTGATATTCGACATTTCCGATTTTTACGGTTCCCGTCTCCGATATGTCAGCCTCCAGCATATCTCCCGTTTCTTCCCGATAAAAATCCAGCAGCGGCAGGGTAAGTTTCTTTGCCTTGTTTCGATTTAACACATAAAAAGTTCTCTCTCGATTTTCGCCAAGGAAAAGCTGTGCCGGAGTTTCCGATGAGGTGCTTTCCGTAAATTCCGACTCCAAAGGTCGATAGGTATTCCCGGATTCTTTCGTGCATATTATGCAGTTTCTGTCCGAGGGGAATACATAGTCGTTAACAACGGTCGGGTAATATAGGATATCAAAGAGCAAAATCCCAAGTATCAGTATTGCTACGCCGATAGCTCCCGCCGCAATTTTCCGCTTTTTGAGCCTCTGTGCCTTTTGCTCCGAAAGAACCGCCTGCTCCAGATCCGAAATCAGCGCCTCGTCGTCCTGATACCGATACGCGGGATTCATTTCCGTGCATTTTGCGATAATCTTCCCAAGATCGCCCCTTGCGTACTGCTGCACCGCAGGGTGTACCCCCGTCAGTACTATATTCAGCAAAATTCCCACCGCAAAAATGTCGGTTCGTGCGTCCGACCGTTTCAGCCCGAACTGCTCCGGAGCCGCATAGACAGCCGTTCCCAGCAGCCTTGTGTCGCTGGTTTTTTCGGGGATAAGCCGCATCGCCGCATCAAGGTCAATCAAATAAAGTTTCCCCTCTGCCGTCAACATAATATGTTCCGGCTTAATATCTCTATGAATGATCCCCCTTGCGTGCAGGCTTGAAAGGGTGCTGCAAAGGGTAAGGGTCAGCTCTCTTGCCCTTTCTTCCTCCATTCTTGCGCCCCCGTCAATCATCTCTTGCAGCGAAACGCCGTCGATGTATTCCTCTTCCACGCAAAAACGCCCTTGTATGAACCGGCAGGCAAATACCCTTGGAATTCCCGGAATATTCTCGCCCTCAAGCATTTTATAGGCGACCGGCTCGCGGTCATAAATGCGCAGCACAAAAACAGTACCGTCCTCCTTTGCAACCTTGAAAACCGCACCGCTTCCTTTGTCACTGAGTTTTATGATGGGCTTCACATTCAGTTCTTTTAATATTTCGGAATCGTCCAACTTCTGCCCTTTCCGCAAAAAATGCTATAAAATAGCCGTTATTTAGCACAATGCATAGCACATTTTGTCTCATGCGTGGTAAACTACGATATAGATGCGGTTTGCATCGTCGCAGTATGTATGATAAAATTATTTTAACATAAAGGAGCCAAAAATGCCAAAGAAAAGCACGACCAATCTCGAAAACGAATTAAAAAGTTGCGCAACGCTGGAGGATTTTCTGAATCAAAATCAGAGCGAACTTTCCAACGCCCCTTTGGCTGAGCATATACAAAACCTGATCGCCTCGAAATCCATGACAAGGGCTGACGTGGTAAAGGCTTGCAACTTGAACGAAATCTACGCTTACCAGATTATTTCCGGCGCTCGCAGACCGTCTCGAGACAAGCTGCTGTGCCTGTGTATCGCCATGAAAGCTTCGCTGGAGGAAACACAGGAGCTTTTGTATCACGGCGGGTTTGCGCCGCTGTATGTACGCAGCCAGCGGGACAGCATTATCATCTTCGGAATCTCTCACGGGGAACCGATTTTGCAGGTGAACAGCAACCTTTACGACCATGGGGAAGCACTCCTGGAATGATTTTGACCATACTTTTCGCTCG
>CAVHEY010000016.1:0-16221 GCA_963635155.1 Bacteroides stercoris | reverse complement strand
AGAAAGAATCAAAAGTAAAGGGTGAAACAGGGGGCTTTTGCCCCCTGCTGTCACAAAGGAGGAAAAATGCTTTACGAAACAACCTTCATTACGGCATACAGCGTTGCGCTTACCGCGATCATCGGGGCGTGCATGGGAAGTTTCCTAAACTGCATATCCTGGCGGATTATCCACGGAGAGTCGGCAATGCACGGACGCTCCCACTGCGATCTATGCGGTCATGTGCTGGGGGCGGGGGATCTTATCCCGGTGCTGAGCTATCTCCTGCACGGGGGACGGTGCAAATACTGCGGACAAAAGCTTTCGGGCGTTCATGTGCTCGCGGAGCTTGTCTCGGCGCTGGCGTTCGTGACGATCCTCCTAAAATTCAATATTTCCCTCCAAGCCCTCAAATATATGCTGATGGCAAGCCTCTTGCTGGCAGCTTCCTTTGCGGATTTGGAGGGGCGTATCATACCGGACCGATTCCTGGTTTTCGGCATACTCGTTTACCTCGGATTTCTCCCTTTTGCGGAAAATCCCCTTGGAGAGCTGAAGGACGGCGTCTTGGGCGCGGTGGTGGTAGCGGGATTTACGCTTGCCTGCGTAATGGCTTTCGAGAAAAGAAAAAACATCGAGGCGATGGGAGGCGGCGATATAAAACTTTTGTTTGTGACGGGACTTTATCTGGGGCTGGCGGCAAATATAATTTGCCTGGTTCTGGCGTGTTTTCTGGGAATTATCTTCGGACTTGCCTTTGCGAAGATCAAAGGCGAAAAGGAGTTCCCCTGGGGTCCGTCCATCGCAGTTGCGGCGTGGATTTCGCTGCTTTGCGGGAATGAATTTGCGAATTGGTACTTGTCGCTGCTTTAGCGGGCGGCGCAGGGCAGAGAGGGAGATGTGGCATGAAAAATTTAATGACCGGATTCGATATCGGGGAAGGCACAGTCAAAATGCTGCAAGCCGCAGGAAAAGAAATAAAAAAATCGGCGGTAATCGAACTTCCGGATAATATTGTGGACGAGGGGAAAATCATTTCCATGGACGCCATGGCGGATTTTATTCGCCAAAAATCAAAGGAAAAAGGCTTTGCAAGGGGCGAGGCGGCGGTGATTTTGCCGGCGGGACTTGCGTTTGTAAAGACCATTACCATGCCGATGATGAACCGGCAGCAGCTGATGTTCAACCTGCCCTTTGAGTTCAAGGATTATCTCACCGCAGGGAAGGACAAATATCTGTTTGACTATACCGTTCTGGAAGTTATAAACGACGAGGCGGGGAAGCCTTACGAAATGCGGATTTTCGCCTGCGCCATACAGCGGGCTACCATCGAAAGCTACCGCAGAATGTTCGCAAGGGCGGGCTATAAGCTGAAGCTGGCGATTCCGGCAGAATGTGCGTATATGAGCATTTTGCATGAGAACGGGAAGCTTGCCGATAAGGATATCTGTGTGCTTGACCTGGGACACCACACCACCTGCCTGCATATTTTCCAAAGGGGAGAATACGCGGCGAAGCGGGAAATCAGCATGGGAATGGCGGCGCTGGACGAGATCATTTCCGAAAGAGAGGGCGTGGACATTCATATGGCTCGCGCCTACAAGGAAAGCAATTATAACGGCGTTCTCTCCTGCAAGGAGGCGAAGGAGCTTTACGCAAATCTTGCCTTCGAGATCACAAAGGCGGTGAACTTCTTTAATTACAACAACGAAAATGCGGAGCTTCATGAGATTTATCTCAGCGGCGGCGGAGCCGCAATTGCGCCTCTGGCAGAGACCATAGGAGCAGAAAGAAACCTGCATCTCCATTCGGCACGGGAACTTGCGCCGAAGCTGGAGGGCATAGAGAAAGCTCACGCAATTCTCAAAAGCTACGGTGCCGTGGCGGCATGGAAGGACGCAGAAAAAAACGAGAGAAAAGCAAAGAAAAAACCGGGCATAAAGAGCATAAATATGGTAAGCTGCGGACTTCCGAAGAAGACGGCGCGAGTGGTCAGCATCGGAATGGCCCTTATCCTGCTGCTGGTGGTATTCGTGGTAAAGGTGGGGGTCATCGACCAATTTACAAGGCTTTCTGCGGCAGAGTCCGCATACAGCGCGGTGCATGAGCAAAATACGGCTCTGGACGAGAAGCTCAAGGGCTACGACGAGGTTGCCATTCAGTATCGCGCCTATTCCAAGAGCTTCATCGAAAGCGACGGGGAAGACGGCGGAAACACGGTACAGGTGGACCGTCAGGAAATCTTAGATTTAATCGAACAGAAAATGGCGTCCCGGGGCAGCGTATGCAGGGTGAGCATAAACGGAAACACGGCGGTTATCGCCATGGAAGGAATGAATCTGAAAGAAATTTCGAAGATGAACGATGAGCTCCGAAAAAGCGCCATTGTCAGGGACGTGACCCTGAACATCGCCCAGACCGACAGCGAAAACAGCGCAAAGGCGATGAGCTTTACGGTTACCCTTGATCTTCAGGCGGAGGAGGAAAAGGAATGAACAGAGAGCTTACCAAGAGAGAAAAAATACTTTTGCTGGTCCTTGCGATTCTCATCATTCTCATAGGCTATTATAAGCTTGTGCTGGAGCCCATCAACGATGATGTTTCCATGTATGAGGGTATGACCCTGCAAGAAGAAACGGAAATCGACGCAAAAAATGTGCAGGCTCTGCGCATGAGCGTCATGGAAAAGGAAATCGAAAGGGCGAAGGAAAGCGGCGAAAGAAAGGAAGTCCCAAGCTACGATAACAGCGCGATACTTTTGCCGAAGCTCTATGCCATTATGAGCATGGCTTCCGATTATTCCCTGGATTTTCGTGATCTGGAAACAGAGGACAAGGTGGTTCTGCGGCAGATCGACATGAGCTTTGAGACGAAAAGCTTTTCTCAGGCAAGAAAGATTATGGATAAACTTTACGATATGGAATATGCCTTTGAAATCGGCGACGTTACGATGCAAAAGCAGAGCAGATCCGGAAGCTCCACCGTAACGACAAATTTGAATGTGACGTTTTTTGAGGCGGCAAAGTCTTGAAAGATTAGGTTGAAATGATGAAAGAAAAAGGTTACAGAAACAGAAACTATAGGGATAAGAATCGCAGGCGGGAGGGCTTCACCCTTACCGAGGTGCTCCTTACCGTGGCGATTCTTGCTGTCATTTTTGCGGTTTCCCTCACCGGGCTGATCGCCTTCCAGACGAATCTCAGGCAGAAGGAGCTGGACAGCAAGGCAGAACTGATCTATGTGGCAGCGCAAAACCGTATGACCGAAATCATGGCAAGCGGCAGGGCGAGCCTGTATACCCCCGCCGGCGAAGAGAATGGCGAGGCGGAGGACGTGATGCTTGTGGACGTGACTCCCAGGGATTCTGCTCAGTGGGAAAGCGGAGAGAGCGCACCGGAGCTGTATTATGTAACCTCGGCGGCGGTAGGAACCGGGGAGGCGTCCACAGCGGCGATCCTACTTCCGGAAAGCCGAATCGACGGCGAGATCCGGGAAAACAACTGGGTAATCGAATACAGTCCGGAGAGCGGCAGCATATACGGCGTCTTTTACAGCGAAAAACCCATGGACTACACCCCGGAAAGCTATAACAGCCTGAGAATCAAGAAGATGCGGCTCAGGGCAGGCGCAGAGGTGGGATATTACGGCGGAGACGTGACGGTGAAGCTGGACACCGGTACCCTTGCGCCGCAGATAAATATAGTCAATGAAGAAAGGCTGATTGCCACCGTAACCTGTGTGGCGCCGGACGCCGGAGAATTGGAATTCGACATAAGGGTTTCCGACGAATTCGGGAATGCGTGGACGAAGACCGCAAAGCGCGCCGACATGACCAAGGCAAGCGGAGCGTGGGTATATCAGCTGGTTTTAGACGAAATGACGGCAGGGGGCAGATTCAAGGAAACGTTTTCGGAGCTTGTACCGGGGTCTGACCTGAAAATAAAATGTACGGCCAGGAGCAAAAATGATTTGATCGACGAGGGCAGCGCAGAGGCGGAGACCAACAGCCTTTTCGACTCGGTGGAGTCGGGCAAAGCGGTGATTTCCTACGCAAGACACCTCCAAAACCTCGATGAGGATTCCGGTCTGAACGAAAATCCGGACAAAATTTCCATTACCTCAGCCGCTCAAAAGAGCAATGTTCACTTCGACGACGATCCGGAAAACATCGATGACTGGTATTCCCTTTACGGGCAAGATGCCTATAAACCAATAAGCAATCCGAATCTTCTGTCCTATGCGGGAAACTATGCCCGGGAGACCAGAGGAAGCGCCGCCAGAAGCATTATTTACGGACTCAGGACCGGGGAGGGGCTGTTTGAGACGTTCTACGGCACAAGCCTTACCGACATTACCCTTTCGGGGGCGACCATAACCGGCGGCACCTCGGCGGGGGCGCTTTGTGCAAACACCGCAGGCACCGGAAGTCTCACGATCTCAGGCTGTAGAGTCTATCTGGACGAGGCATACGGCGACCTTGCGGGGAAGACGGAAAAGGATAGCTGGATCAGGGGCACGGATTATGTGGGCGGACTCATCGGCTGCGTACATAACCGCGTGCAGATAGAAGAAAGCTTTGCGGCGACGGTTGCCGGAAGCGCCGAAACCCGTTTCACCGGCGGTTTGGCAGGATTCGTCAGCGGCAGCGGGGCGCTGCATATCCAAAAATCCTATGCAGACTGTTATCTGTACGGCGAGTCGGCGGGCGGTCTGGTGGGCGGCAGCCAAAGTGCGGATATTTACATACAAAATTCCTACGGAGCAGGCTTTCTCTATGCTTCCGAGAAAGCTGCGGGCTTCGTGCCGGCAGACATAAGAAACGCCATCTATTCCTATTCGGCGATGAGCTTTGAGGGAGAATCTTCGGAGAATTACGCCATCGCAAAGTCCTATTCCGAAACCGTCCACAAGCTTTTTTACATCGCGGCGGCGAAGATAAGCAATCAGGTTGAGGGCGCAGAGGAGAAGGTTTCCTACACCACCTTGAGCAGCAGGAAGGATTTTGTGGCGGAGCATCTGGGAAGCGCCTTTACGGCGGAGACCGGGGGCACGGGAACCCGGGCATATAACCTTATGCCCCTCGGGCTCACGGACTATTCCTTCCCGAAGCTGGACGGACTGACCCATTACGGGGACTGGCAGGCGGCATTCGAGGACGCAAGCCCCGTTTATTACGAGCAATACGACGAAAATTCCTATGGCATTTTCGGCGCCAATGTAGACAGTCTGGAATCCGCAAAGACAGCCATAGGCGACGGATACGGCATCGTTTACGGCGAAGAGCCGACGAAGGAAATCGAAATAGGATATTTTAACGATAATGGCAAGAAAGTTTCTGCGACCCTAGATCCAAAGGACGCCGTAAAGATTTCGGACGAGCTTTATCTGCTGAAACTACCGAGGGAAACGGTGAATACCCGGTATGCTTCCGGGGACTACTACCAGGAAATAGAGATTGGGGGAATCACCTACTATTACAATCCGCATTTTGCCAAGACTATGACTACCACGAGGTCGGAGAAGGCGGAGAGTGCCGTTCGCATTCGCAGTGCGCGGCAGCTGTATAATCTGAGCCTCTATTACGGGGATTATGCCGAGGCTACGGAAAACAGCGTATATATGCAGGAACTGGATATTGACTACGGAAAGTATGCATGGAGCGAATATTACGGGACTGTCATAACGGCGCAAAACCCCATCGGAAAGGGCGAGGAACTTGCCTTTACGGCGTCCTACAGCGGCGGCGGCAAGACCATATGCGGAGTTTCTTTCATAAACGAAAAGAAAGACTCCTATCTTGCGGGAATGTTCGGGGACAACCGGGGCGTACTGAGCAATATTTTTGTGGTATGGGACTACACGGGAAGCACGGCGGAGGATAAGACCGTTGAGATCTCCTCACTGGTTGCCGGAAACAAGGCGCAGGCATACATGGGCTGCCTTGCCGGTAAAAATTCAAAGGTCATCAGAGGCTGCGGAGCCGCAGGCTATACCTTCAAATGCAGAACCTACGAAAACAGCAGCTCCTATGTAGGCGGACTGGTGGGCTTAAATGCAGGCATCATAAGCTCCTCCTATGCGGACACGCCGGTATTCACCATAGCGGCACACTACGCCACTGTTCTGGCGGGGGGATTTGCGGGAGAAAACGATAACGTCATAAAATCCTCCTACGCTTCCGGGGCAATGGAGCTTACCGAGGCAAGAGGCGGAGATGCAGCCCTGGGAGGCTTCTACGGGGCGAACAACGGAAGCATCAGCAGTGCCTATTGCATGACGGCGGTTGTAACCACAGGCAGCGGCAAGGGCTATTCCTTCGGACAGAACGGCGGAGAGCTAAATGCCTGCTATTATCTGGCAGACGGAACCTATTTCTATGTGGAACAGCTCAGACTTTACAACCTGACTTCGGGAGATTCCCGGGCGACGGCAATCACCACGGCGAAGCTCAAAAACCTGTCCTTAAGTGGCTTTACTGCGGCAGAAATAAGCAAATACAATGAGAAAACCAAGGCAAACGACACGGGAAAATTCCCCTATCCGGCGGTGGCAACCAATTCCGCAGGCAAGACGGTTCACTACGGAAACTGGGTTACCGAGGCACAGCTTGGGGAAGTGGGCGTGTTCTACTGGGAATACGAAACCGGAGGCGCCAATGACGGCTATCACATCAGGTATTTGGGCATCAACGAAGGCAAGAGAATCGAAGGCACGTCTCTTTGCACCGTACACGACGACGGGGGAGTCATTTCGGAATACGGCTACGGATATTATACGGAAAAAGACAGCAGCGGAAACCCTATCGGAACCACCACTTTGGCGACTACGGGATTCGGAGCTATGGGAAGCACAAATGCGGAGGCTTCCGAAGCGATAGAGGAGCTTGTGCAGGATTTCAAGGTATATGCCTACACGACAGGAAGCACAGGCGCAAGCAGCCTTTACCTAAAGGAGGGTTATGATAGCGGAACATGGACGCTGACCCACAGGGACGGTGAGAAAGAAAACACCTATACCTTCAACCTTTCCCCGTTCTTCGCCAACGCTCTCGGCTACGACGACGAGGCGGAGCCGGGAACAGAGGACAATCCCTACGAGATTCGCTCGGCGGAGCAGCTACAGTACATAAACTGGAACGGCAGAACAAAATCCACCTCAACGGTGGTTTCCGCAAGCGCAAGTACCTCATGGGGAACGAAAAGGTGGACGGCTGCGGCAACCAACGAATATTTCCCGTACCTGAGATATGTCAGCTCCACCGCAGGAACGGTGGATTGGAACTATTACTGGAAGCAGACCCACGATGTGGATAACAGGAGCGAAAACTTTTCCCCTATCGGCAGTATGTTCTACACCACTGCCGACGACAGCGGAAACGCCTATATCGCATATTTTGCAGGAGCCTATGATGGGCAGGCCTATATGATAAAGAACATCGAGATCCATTCGGACTACGACATGGTGGGGCTTTTCGGCATAACCGTAGGGGCAAAGCTGGAAAACATCGTCATGTACTCCGATGCGCAAAATGTGATCGAAACCACCAGCAAGGGCGAAAAATGGTATTGCCTGGGAGGTCTCGTGGGCTTTGCGGCAAAAGGTAACAGCGATGAAGCGGTTATCACCAACTGCACGGTTTCGGGCTATAGGATACAGGACAGCCGCTCAAAGGACGGCGGCTGGGGCGGCGCCTCCGTGGGAGGACTTGCGGGTGCCTGCAATATGAGCCTGAAAAAATGCACGGCGGTAAACGATATCATCATACAGGCAACCTACAACGTCGCCTACGAAAATATCAGGGTCGGCGGTCTGGTTGGCAACCTCAGAGGTCAGGTAGACAGCTGCTATTGCGGCGGAAGCATCGAAAGCAAGACCTCCACCTACGGAACGGACACGGGACATTACACCACCTCGATATGGACGGGAGGAATCAACGGCGGTATCGTTATGATAAACTATGGAAATCTTTCAACCCTGGTAGGTTCAACGACTTCCGGCGTTACGGTGAAAAATTCCTACAGCTATGTCAAGATGCCGGCTACAGGCAGTCACCAGATAAAATGCTCCCAGTCCATCGCCTCCATCGGCGAGATGCAGAGCGCTTCCTTCAACACGAGTGCGGTGAAAAATCCGTATGTGTATATCTACAACTGCTACGCTTACGAACCAAACAGCAGGAACACGGACGACTACAAGAGCCGCAAGGGTTCCTCCTATTGGAACGGACAAAACAATATCCACACCGGAGCAACGAGCAGCAAGCTGCGCCTGTATAACGAGGGAAAATCCCCTTATGTAACCTACGAGGAGCTGAGCGCAAAATCCGGCGTAACCGGCAGCGTTATCGATGCGTTAAACGGCGCAGGAGAGTCAAACTTCGGATTTGTCACCACGGTGGAAAAGGGTGCGAACATCGAGGGTAAATACAGCTATCCGGGGGGAGATATAAACTTAGAGGGAGGTAACTACCCTTTCCCTACGGTACTTACCCAGACGGATACCCTGGGCAATACGGTAAACGTTCACTACGGCACATGGCCGAAGGGCAGCATTTACTGGGAAATGCCAAGACTCAGCTTCGACCTGCTGGAAAATTATGACGAGACTATGGCGGCAGCCGAAGCTTCCATAAAGCTCATGGCGGAGGGCGATGCGACCTATTCGTATTTTGACGAGTCGGGAAACCCTATCGAGGATTATGCAAGCGGGGTCATTGTTGAAAGCGCTTCCCGGTCTGATACCGGAATTTACGAGGTGAACCTCAAGGCAGGGGACACCGGAACCCAGTTCATCAGAGCGACCTTCGGCGAAAGCAGCGCCGACCTGATGGTCAATATCACGGCAAAGATGCAGCTGGCGTCTAACCCGGTCAGTCTTGAGCTGAAACCGGGAGAAGAAAAGACGATTCAGTTCACCGCAAAATCCATAAACGGCATTCGCGACTTTACGGAGGCGACCCGGTGGACGGTGAAGGCGGCTGATGAAAACATCGTTGACATTAAGCCAAATTCCCTCACCTATAACAGCGAAACCGGCACATGGGAAGCGGTGATTATCGCCGACAAAGCGGGAAGCACATCTTTGACCGCCAGGGCAAGCTACAGCCTCCTGTTCGGATCGGAGCAAAAAATATTTACTCAGGACATCATCATTCAGGTGGCGGTGGAGGAGTAGGGAAAAGACGAAACTCGGCAAGTCCTTCGACAAAATGCGGAAAAATACAAGAGAAAGGAGCCTCGCCATGCACAGCGTAAAGAAAAAACTACAAAAGGAAAGCGGCAAATCCATATTGATGGCGATGCTCCTGCTTTTGGTGGCTACGGTGGTAAGCGTGGTAATCGTTACCGTTGCCCTTTCCTCTGTCATGCAGATAAACGAAAACCGCAGATCCCAGCAGGAATATCTCACCTGCATATCGGCGGCGGAGCTTGTGCGGGACGGAATAAACGGCAGCAGATACGAACACATACTCATCGAGTACACGCCGAAAAGCCGCTGGTATCCTTCCAGAACATCTGTCGAGGAAGCGACCGCCACGTCGGCTGTAATGAAGGCATTCGTGGAGAAGGCGTCGGAAAAGATCGTCTCCCACAGCTTTTCCGTTACCGATGAAGTTTTGCTGACGGAAAACATGACCGTCAGCGTTTCGGACATGGAGCCGGAGGAGGTGACGGCGGCGCTGAAACTAATCTGCACCCAAAGCGGTGCATACGAAGTGCAGATGAACTTCGAGGCGAAAACCGACGAAAACTCTCAGGGTTACCGAATGAACATGAAAATTCCCATAAGCGTGGCAGAAAGCGAAACCAATACCGAGGAGACCTTCGACCGGTTCTATACCTATAACGTAAGCACAACAACCACAACCGTAAGCTGGGGCAAGGGTGCAATCACAAAGGGGTGGAGCGAATGAGAAAAAAATTAAAGGAAAAAAGCGGCGAGACCATCATCGAGGCACTGGTGTCCCTGCTCATCGCCGTAATCAGCCTTTCACTGCTGGCGACCTCGGTGGTTGCCGCAGGAAAGATAAACGCCCGCGCCAAGGCAAAGCTGACGGAGAGTCTTGCCTTCAGCTACAGCGACGTAACGACGACATCGGGGAAGGCAAGCATCGAATTTGACGATGGCAGTCTCAGCGATAGCGTGGATATTATGATTTCCGAGAATAACGGATATCAATTTTACGAAAGAAAGTAAGGGGGAGATCGCCACGAAAACACGGAAGGATAAACGGAAGGACAGACTGGAGGGCAAACTGAAGGATAACAAGGGACTTTCCCTTACGGAGCTTTTGTCCGCCATCATCGTGATGCTGCTGGTGGCGGCGATCCTGACGGTGGGAGTCAGGCTGGGGGCAAAGGCGTATTCGGAGTCCGTGTCCGCCTCAGAGGCACAGGTACTCTGCGCGACCCTTACCAATATCATCGCGGACGAGCTGAGATATGCGGGAACCACTACGGTGGAAGCAGACGGCAGCGTAAAATTTTTCAGCCAGACCTTTGGCAGCGAAAATGAAGAGGGACTTTCCTTTGAAACAAACGAGGAGGGGCAGCTTCTGCTTGGCACCAACCGGGTACTCAGCAAGGGCGCTTACCCCTACGGTCTGAAGGCGAAGACCCAAATCACCTACAGCGAGGACAGCGGGATATTCGGCGTGAAGCTCAGCATCTACAGCGCAGGAGGAACCGAGCTTGCCACAGACAGCTTTGACGTAAGGCGGATAGGCAGGAGCCAGATGTAAGGCGAGATCCGCCGGCGATGATTGACAAATTCCCAAAGCTAAAGTAAAATGACAAGCAGTAGAGGGGAATATGCAGAATATGTATGAAAACGAAAAGCTAAAGGAAAAATTGATTTATGATTGCGCAAAGGACGCCTTTACCGCCGTGCTTCGGCTGGATCTTGCGGAGGGCACATACACCGAGGTGTTTGCGGCGACAGGCGGCGAACTCCCGGAAAATGCGTCAAGAAGCTACGAGGAGTTTGCCGATCACTTTGCGGAGAATCACGCAGAGAGCGGAAAGGAGGAGCTGAGGGCGGCGCTCAGCCTCCGGCGAGTGAAAAGCGAGCTGGACGCAAATGGTCGCTACCTGGTAGTGGGCGGCAGGGCGCATTCGGCACGGGAGGGCTACAAGGCGCTGACCTTTATCCCCACGGAAGATGAGGGATATGTCACGATATATTGCGTAGATTTCAGTAATTTGGCGGAATATTATCACGACAGGTTAAAGGACGTAGAACAGGAAAAATACCGGGATCATCTCACGAATACCTTTAACCGGAATTTTTACGAGTCAAAACTCCGGGACAGCCGGATAAGCGGCTGTGCGGCATTGATCGATGTGGACGATTTTAAGCTTTGCAACGATACCTACGGGCACGATATCGGCGACCTTGCCCTTGCCGAAACGGCACAGATGATACTCGGCAATATCCGGGAAAAGGATATCCTCATAAGATTCGGCGGAGACGAGTTCCTGCTCATATTACCGGGCTGCTCCGGAGAGCAAATGAACCGCGTACTTGAGAGAATACAACAGGCGGTAAACAATGTGCAGCACGGCGCCTTCGGCAGCTTCCGGCTTTCTGTCAGCATCGGGGGAGTCAACGTGGACAACGAAACCGTTGCCGAGGCGGCTTATCGTGCCGACCGCATCATGTACCTTGCCAAAAGACAAAAGAATACCTTCGTGACGGACAACCAGCTTACCGGAAGAGGTCAAACAGCGGAGCCGGAAACATCCGAAAGACAAAAGATTTTGATCGTAGACGATTCGGAGTTTAACCGCATGCTTTTGTCCGAATCCCTCCGGGGCAGCTTCGACATTTTGGAAGCGGCGGACGGCAAGGAATGTATGGAAAAATTAGAAAAATACGGCACACAAATATCTCTGGTGCTTCTCGATGTGATCATGCCGAAGATGAACGGCTTCGAGGTGCTGAAGGCTATGGAAGAAAAGCATCTTTTAGAGGACATTCCGGTGATGATGATAACCGTTGACGATGACAGCTCCAATATTCGGCGCGCCTTTGAGATGGGAGCTACGGATTACATTCACCGTCCCTTCGACGCAAAGGTCGTGGTGCAGAGAGTTCGTAACACGGTAAAGCTCTATGCGAAGCAGCGGCGTATGCTCTCTATGCTCAACCAGCAGAACCGGGAACGGGAAAAGAGCAACCGCATCATGATTGACATTCTCAGCAATGTCATCGGATACATCAACGGCGAGAGCGTAGAGCACATCAGGCACGTAAAAAAGATTACGGCAATGCTGCTGGAACGCCTGATTTTGAAGACCGATGAATACGGACTTGCCTGGAAGGATTGCAGCTTGATCGCCTCGGCGGCGGTGTTGCACGATATCGGCAAGGTGGGAATCCCGCCGGAAATCTTGAACAAGCCGGGGAAGCTGACACCGGAGGAATGCGATATCATGAAAACCCACACCCTCATAGGGGAAAAAATTCTCCAGGACGGAGATTTGGCGGTGCTTCAGGAGGAACCTCTGCTCAAGGCGGCGGTGGAAATCTGCCGCTGGCACCATGAACGCTTTGACGGAAAGGGCTATCCGGACGGACTTGCGGGAGAGGAAATTCCCATTGGGGCCCAGGTGGTGAGCATTGCGGACGCCTACGATGCCCTGGTGAGCAAACGAGTCTATAAGGACGCTTACGAGCCGGCAGAGGCGGTACGAATGATATGCGAGGGCGAATGCGGCAGCTTTAACCCGGTCCTCATCGAATGTCTTTCGGAAATAAGCGAGAAACTCAGATTTTACATATACGAATAAAATTTCAGTGAGATGGAACGGACTGCGCCAATCGTCATGGGCGCAAACTGCGATATCATCAAAACAATCGGAATCATCAGAATCATTAGAATCATTAGAATCATCAATACGGAGGCTTTTATTATGCGAAAACCCATAAAACGAATCATCGCAATCATGCTTGCAGCATCGTGCATCTTCCTTTCGGCTTGCACGGATCAGGCGCAGGAAACGGAGGACTTTCCCAACGGAACCCTCACCATCGGCAGCGACATCTATTCTCCGTATTTTTATCTCGGTGACGACGGTAACTTTACCGGCATCGATGTGGAAATTGCGACGGAAGCCTGCCGCAGACTGGGCATGAAGGCGGAATTTCAGCAGATTTCATGGCAGAACAAGGACGAATATCTCGAAGAGGGTGCGGTGGACTGCCTTTGGGGGAGCTTTTCCATGAACGGGAGAGAAGAGGACTATGCCTGGGCGGGTCCCTATATGCACAGCAAACAGGTGGTTGCGGTACTGGCATCTAGTGACATATACAAGCTTAAGGATCTGAACGGCAAGAGGATTTCCGTGCAGAACGGCTCCAAGCCGGACGGTCTTTTTTCCGCTGATGCCGTAAAGGGAGTATCCGTCAAAAGAGTCTATACATTCGCTGCCATGTCAACGGCATTTGCCGCGCTGAAAAAGGGCTATGTAGATGCCTGCGCAGGTCACGAAACCGCTCTTCGGGATTATATAAAAAATGTAAGCGGAGATTATCGGATCCTCGATGAATTTTTGCTGGCTGCGGATCTTGGGGTCGCCTTCCACAAGGAAAGCGGAGAGGAGCAGGCGGAGCAGCTTGCCGGGGTGCTGAATGAGATGAAATCCGACGGAACCATAAGAAAGATTCTCGAGAATTACGATTTGGATATTGATTTTGCCATAGAGGGGGCGAGGGACGATGAAGAAAAATAACAGGGAAGACTACTTCCATAAAAATACCGTAGTTATCATCGTTGTGCTGGTTGCCTTTGGCATAATCATCATGGGGGCATCCTTTTGTTATAGCCTTGCGGACAGCCTGAATACGGCACAGAAGGTGATGGAGCGTAATATCAGCGATTTAAGGAAACAATGCAATAACTATAGCGATTTCGTGTCCGCAGACGAGGCGAAAAGCCTGATCAGAATCAGCGAGAAGGTGGAGGATCTGGCGGAAACTCTGGCGCTTTTAAAAAACGACGAAAAGGAGGCATATATCAAAACCTTCTTTGAAGAACAGCGGGTCGATTACATTTTGGTGCTTGGGGGGAATATGAAACCGGACGGCAGGTTCGATTTTGACGAAGAGGATTACGCCGAGTGGAAAGATGTGATTTCCGGCGAGGCATTCACGGCGCTTCTTGAATATCCGAAAAAAATATACATGGAGAGAATCACCCACGACGGCGAAACCTATGATGTTGCGGCGATATCACGAGTAGGGGTGGAGGGCATCGTATTTTGCGCGACTTTGCAAAGCAAAGAAGGACTGGAAGCATACTACTTGCCTGTAAGGAATCTTCTGGCAACAAACAAAACTTCTCTCGGCGGAACGCTGTACATCACCAGCGGCGACACGATTATCGGCTCAAATCAGGGAAACGGCAGCGAAAAGACCTCCGAAAATCCTAAGATCGCGGCGCTGGATGCCGCAGAAAACAGGGGTGAGCTGACGAAATTTCAATGCGATGGTAAGACCTATTACGGAGGAAGCGCAAAGTACCGCGACTACTGTATCTATGCGTTCTATCCGGCAAAAGAGATATTCAGCAGCTGCAGGGGCATATTGATGGGCGTACTCGTCACCTATTCGCTCGTTGCGGCGGTGGTGCTTTCCCTTCACTACCGTACGAAGATTTTCCACTATCGGGAGATAAACAAGAACAAGACCGACTTTTTGCGCCGCATGAGCCACGATGTTCGCACGCCGATCAATGTTATCCTGGGAATGATCGAGATAGCAGAACGAAACCCGGATAATCCGGAAATAACAGCAAGTTGCCGCCGAAAGAGCAAAAATGCGGCGGAATACCTGCTGGAGCTTGTTGACGATATTCTGACCATAAACAAGGCTGACTCCGAAAGCGCGGAGAAAGGGGAAAATGCGGGAACCTTCGATCTTGCAGATGAGGTAAGAAAGCTATATGAAGTGGCAGACGATCGGGCAAAGACCGAGGGAATGACCTTGGAACCGCCGGAAATCAGCGGCGAAAACCTTCCGCTGGAGGGCAATGCCCTTTACCTCAGACAGATCATGATGAATGTTATCACCAACGCCGTAAAATACAGTCACAAGGGCGGCATCATACGCTTCTCGGTTTCCCAGACACCAAGCGCCAGGGAAGGATTTGCAGAGGTGGGATTCATCTGTGAGGATCAAGGCATCGGAATGAGTGAGGAGTTCCAAAAGCGGATGTTCGAGCCTTTTGCCCAGGAAAGCGACAATGATGCGCCCGGCGGCGAGGGAGTTGGACTTGGGCTTTCCATCGTACAAAAATTGGTGAAAGAACTGGGCGGAAGTATCAGCGTTGAGAGCAAGAAGAATGTGGGAACGCGCTTTGAAATCCGGATTCCCTATCGATATGCCACTACACCGCCGGAAAAAAAGGCAGAGAATAAAAATACTGACAAAGAAAATAAGAAGGATTTGCTTCGGGGGCTTACGATCCTGCTTGTGGAGGACAACGAGCTGAACATGGAAATCGCCGAATATATGCTCATGGATGCCGGAGCGAAGGTTATCAAGGCATTTAACGGCGAGGAAGCGGTAAAGATGTTTGAAGCCTCGGAGCCGGGGGCGATAGACGCGGTACTCACCGATATGACGATGCCGGTGATGGACGGAATCGAGGAAACCCGGCGCATACGAGGGCTGGACAGACAGGATGCGGCAGCGGTGCCGATTATCGCAATGACGGCTAATTTATTTGAAGAGGATATGAAGGCTTGTTCCGAGGCCGGAATGACAGGATTTTTGCCGAAGCCGCTGAACATAGACCTGCTTTTGGAAACGATCGCACAACAGACACGCATGACAGACAGGAAAGGAATGACAAAAGATGAGTGAACTGGAAATATTTTATGAGGCAATTGATTCTCCCGCAAAGCCCGTGATCGAGCGCTTCGGGGGAAATGCGGATATGGCAAGGCGTTTTGTTTTGAAATTTACCGAGGACGGAAGTTTCGGAAGCCTTGCCGAAGCTCTTGGAAACAATGAGAAGGAGGAGGCGTTTCGGGCGGTCCACACGCTGAAGGGCATAAGCGTCAGCCTGGGCTTTGAAAAGCTCTTTGAAAAATCCTCTCAAATCACCGAGCTTCTGCGGAGCGGCGACATGGAGGGCGCAAAAGAGGCATATCCGGAATTAAAGGCTGAATACTTTAAAGTAATCGAAGCCGCAAAGGTACTGACGGGTCGCTGATTAAGGCGACCCCTATTTTTTAT
>CAVHEY010000015.1:0-17416 GCA_963635155.1 Bacteroides stercoris | reverse complement strand
AAATGCGAAAAGGAGATCTAAAATGCCATTACAGATAATCAAAGGCGACATAACAAAACTCAAAGTTGACGCAATCGTAAACGCGGCGAACAATTCCCTGCTGGGCGGCGGGGGCGTGGACGGCTGCATTCACAGGGCGGCGGGACCGGAACTTCTTGCGGAGTGCAAAACCCTTCACGGCTGCGCCACCGGAGATGCGAAAATAACAAAGGGCTACAAGCTGCCCTGCAAATATGTGATTCACACGGTTGGACCGATTTGGCGTGGGGGAAACCATGGCGAAAAGGAAAAGCTGATTTCCTGCTACCGCAAATCCCTTGAGCTGGCAACGGAGTACGGATGTGAAACCCTTGCCTTCCCGCTGATTTCCGCGGGGGTGTACGGCTACCCAAAGGAAGAAGCGCTGCAAGTGGCAACGGACACCGTCAGCGAATACCTGCAAAACAGCGAGATGCAGGTGTATATTGTGATTTTTGACGGAGGCAGAGGTTAAGGAAATGTGTTTTTCTACACGGAGAACAATACAAAAAGAGGTAAAAGGACTTTGCTTTACCAGATAAAGTCAATTGAAACCGGTTTTAAACCGGATTTTGATTTATATTTGATTTTCTTGGAACTTTCGATTAAAATAATAGGGATACATGAATCGGACACCAAACCGGGAAAACAGGTTTGGACATCAAGCAGCGAAAGGAGAAACGGCGCCGATGGCACAGTTATATTATAGATACAGCACGATGAACGCAGGTAAGTCCATTGAACTTATTAAGGTTGCGTACAACTACGAGGAAAGGGGAAAACACGTTCTTACCCTCATACCCTCCACAGACGACAGGTATGGGACAGGGGTCGTAACCTCGAGAATCGGAATCCAGCGGGAAGCCATGATCGTATCGGATACCACAAACATTCTCGAACTGTTTATGCGGGAAAACGAGAAGCAAGCAATCGATTGCGTTTTACTGGACGAATGTCAATTCCTCAAAAAACACCATGTTCAGGAATTGGTGGAAATCGTGGACAGCTTTGATGTGCCGGTGCTGGCTTACGGGCTGAAAAACGACTTTCGAAACGAGCTTTTCGAAGGCTCCTATTATATGCTGATTTACGCGGACAAGATCGAAGAAATCAAGACCATCTGCTGGTGCGGACGCAAGGCGACCATGGTGGCAAGAATCGTGGACGGACAGTTCGTAAAGCAAGGCGAGCAGATTGTGGTGGGGGGCAACGATATGTATGTTTCCCTTTGCCGCAAACACTATAACGACGGGCGTTTGGGACCGGACAGATAAAGAGGACTGATAAGCAGGACAGATACGGATACACGAGGGGGATAAGGCAAAAAAACATGAATGTTGAGAATCAAAACGCAGGAATCATTTTTATAAGAGCGGCGGAATTCATAAAAGCAGCGAAATCCACAAGACGGCAGGCGGTAACGACCGCCTTAACACTGGTCATAGCGGCAGCGCTGCTCATCGCCATAGGGGGATTTATTTCCACGGATAGCGCTTATGCGGCGGAAACGAAAACGGGTATCGTTACCACCTCGTCGCTGAACGTGCGAAGCGGCGCAGGGACAAGCTATCCGGCGACGGGCTATGTGACGTTAAACGACAGGGTAACGATTCTGTCCGAGACATGGGATACCGGCGGTGGCAAATGGTATTACATACAGTACAAGACTTCAAGTATGGGCTACGCCTCGGCAGACTACATCACGGTGGAGAGCAGCGCCGAATACACCTACGACAAGGATTTTGAAAGCGCTCTCACAAAGGAGGGATTTCCGGAAACCTATAAGGAATATCTGAGAAAACTTCACGCAAGCCACCCCAACTGGACGTTTAAGGCGGCAAACACGGAGCTTTCCTGGAACGACGTGATCGCAAAGGAAAGCGTTCTTGGGAAAAGCCTTGTGGCGTCGACTTCTCCGGCAGCTTGGAAATCTCAGGCGGAGGGCGCCTATAATTCGGAAACCGGAAAATACATCATCTATGACAGCGGCGGCTGGGTCTGCGCGTCCACAGGGATTATCAAATATTACATGGACCCGAGAAATTTCCTGAACGAAGTGGGAATTTTCCAGTTCCTGACCCACGCCTACGATGCCGATACCCAAACAGCCGCAGGGCTACAGACATTGCTTGCTGGAACTTTCATGGATTCTTACCTTGCAGATGAACCTGCCGCAACCTATACCGATGTTTTGATGGAGGCAGGGGCAAAGGCGAATGTAAATCCTTATGTGCTTGCTTCGATGATCCTCGTGGAACAGGGCTCCGGCGGCGCAGGAAAGTGCATATCCGGAACGGTTTCCGGCTACGAAGGCTTTTACAATTATTTCAATATCGGAGCTTACAGCAGCGGACTGATGGACGCCGTTGAGCGGGGGCTTTGGTACGCCTCCCAGACAGGCTCCTATTCCAGACCCTGGAACACCATTCGAAAAGCCATCGAGGGGGGCGCCGAGTTTTACAGCGAAAACTACGTGCAAAACAACAAAAATACCCTTTATTTCAAAAAATGGAATGTGATGAACGGTCTTTCTCAGGTGGGAAGCGGGCAATATATGACCAATGTGCAGGGGGCGGAAAGCGAGGCTGCGGCTCTCAGAAACGGCTACAGTGCGGTTCTCGACACCTCCATGACCTTCCTGATTCCGGTGTATAGCGACATGCCGGCTGCTGTTTGCCGGATCCCCACCGAAACGGACAGCTCGGTGATTGTAACACCGGATAATTCCGGAACTACCGATAATACCGATAAGAATAATCAGGACAATCAGGGCAATCAGACAGACCAGACCGGAAAAGATGAAAACGCCGCTGCGGAAGAAGCTGTCGCAAATGCAGCGAAAATCGAAAAATTCTCTCAGGGGCTTGCAAAGACCGAGATTATAGACCTCAAAGCGGAGGCTTCCAGAAAGAAAGTAAAGCTGACATGGAAAAAATCCATGTCCGGATATGCCGTAGACAATTATCAAATCTGGCGCTCGGCGAAGAAATCATCGGGATACTCGAAGATTTTCACCTCCACCAGTCCGAAAAACCTGTACTACATCAATACAAAAGATGTTACGCCAAACACCACATACTGGTACAAGGTGCGGGGAGTAAGGGTGGTTTGCGGAAAAACGCTGTACACGCCGTTTACCAAGATCAAGGTAACTACGAAGGCTTAGTAAGGCTTAGCGTGTTTTCCCTGCCAGGTGTCCAGCAGGTTCAGGCGGTCGTCGATGCCGTTTAATATGGTCCTCTTGTTGAAACTCCACGGAGGATTGATCAGAATCGAGCGGGGCGCGTCCCCGGTAAGACGATGGATCGTAACCTCAGGGGGTATGATTTCAAGACATTTTACAACGAGATTAACATATTCTTCTATTGAAACAAAAGGCTGGTAGTCGGGATAGAGATATTCCATCTGCGAGCCTTTTACGATGTTCAGAAGATGCAGCTTCATGCCGAAAAGTCCCGGAATTGAAGAAACATATCGGACGGAATCCAGCATCATTTCCTCGGATTCCCCGGGAAGCCCCAGAATGAGATGTACCACGGTTTTTATTCCCCGTGCCGAAAGCCCTGCTATCGCCTCATCGAACACGGACAAGTCGTAGCAACGGTTGATCGAAAAGGCGGTTTCCTCGTGTATTGTCTGAAGCCCCAGCTCCACCCAAAGAAAATGGCTCTCGTTGATTTCGGAAAGCAGGTCGAGGACCTCTTCGGAAAGGCAGTCGGCTCTTGTGCCGATGACCAGTCCCTCAATCTTCGGGTTCTTCAAAACTTCCCCGTACTTTGCCGCAAGCTCCGGCACCTTCCCGTAGGTGTTTGTGTGATTCTGAAAATATCCCAGATAGCGGGCGCGGGGCCATTTGTCCGAAAGGAGCCTTATTTGACTGTCTATATCGGAGGCAAACTCACCGGAGCCGCTGTCGGAACAAAAGGTACAGCCGCCCACCCCCTTGGAGCCGTCCCGATTGGGGCAGGTAAAGCCGCCGTCGATGGAAAGTTTGATGGTTTTTTCACCGAATTCCCTTTTCAGCCATGTGCTTATGGAGTTATATCGCTTGTCTCCGAAAATTTTTTGCAAATCTTCACCAAACTCTTTCGAAAATGCAGTATTCATAGGTATTTTCCTCTTTATATTCGCAAAGTTTTGTGGTATAATCTAATGTCATATAATAAATTTAAATGAAAAACGCAAACTTGTCAAGAAAGGAGGCGCGGAAAATGAGCGCAGAGAAAGAAACACGTCCCGCAGAATGCAGAATTTGCAGCGATTTTGCCGAGACAAATTATTGCGACATGAATATGCAGACGAAGGTGCAAAAAAAGCATATCTTGCTTCATTCCTGCTGCGGTCCTTGCAGCACGGCTTGTATCGAGCGATTGCTGCCGGATTACAAGATCACGGTATTCTTCTATAACCCGAACATAACGGATTCCGAAGAATATGAAAAGCGAAAAGCCGCTCAGATTCAGTTTATCAACGCTTTCAACGAACGCGTCCCCGAGGAGGACAGGATTTTGTTCATAGAAGGAGAGTATTTGCCGGAGGACTTTTACAAAGTATGCTCCGGCTACAGTAATGAACCGGAGGGAGGCGCCCGCTGCACCGAGTGTTTCAGGCTCCGAATGGAGCGGACGGCGCAGGTTGCCACAGAAACCGGAAATCCGATTTTCGGCACGACCCTGACGGTAAGCCCCCACAAGAATTATCCGCTGATTTCGGCTATCGGAACGGAAATCGCCGCCCTTTACGGCATAGAATTTCTTGACGCGGACTTTAAAAAGAAAGACGGCTTCCGAAGAAGCATCGAGCTTTCCAAAGAATACGGGCTTTACCGACAGAACTACTGCGGCTGCGAATATTCAAAATGGTATTAACAAATGACAAAATAAAAGATGTATATACAAGGAGGACTTACTATGTTACCACTTATCTTACCAGAAAACTACCAATCGGCAATTGACCTTATGGAAAGTCAGAGAGCGATCAAGAAAATCAAAGACTTTTTCCAGCAGGAATTAGCATACGGACTGGAGCTCCGCCGTGTATCGGCACCCCTTTTCGTGGATCCGAAAACCGGACTCAACGATAACTTAAACGGCGTTGAAAGACGGGTAAGCTTCACCCTCAAAGATATCGACGAGATGGAAGTTGAAGTCGTACAGTCCCTTGCAAAATGGAAACGCATGGCGCTGGGAAAATATGAAATCCAGCCGGGTCACGGCATTTACACCGATATGAACGCCATCAGACGGGACGAGGAGCTGGACAACCTGCATTCCGTTTATGTTGACCAGTGGGACTGGGAAAAGGTCATCACAAAAGAACAGAGAACCGAAGAATATCTCAAGGAAACCGTCACCACAATATACAACGCCATCAAGAACCTGGGCGATTATGTAAACAGACTTTACCGGAACATTCAGACGGAAATCCCGAACGAAATCTTCTTCATCACCACCCAGGAACTGGAAGACAGGTATCCTGACCTGACTCCAAAGGAAAGAGAAGATGCCATCACCAAGGAACACGGAGCAGTGTTTATCATGAAAATCGGCGGACAGCTTGCGTCAGGCGAAAAGCACGACGGAAGATCTCCGGACTACGACGACTGGGAACTCAACGGGGACATCATTCTTTGGAACGAAGTCCTTGACCGCGCCTTCGAGATTTCTTCCATGGGAATCCGTGTAGACGCAGAGGCGATGAAGCGCCAGCTTGAACTTGCAGGCTGTCCGGAAAGAGCGGAGCTGCCGTTCCAGAAGGCGATCTTAAACGACGAATTACCGTACACCATCGGCGGCGGTATCGGACAGAGCAGACTTTGCATGTTCTTCCTCCGCAAGGCTCACATAGGCGAGGTTCAGGTGTCTGTATGGCCACAGGACATGGTAGAGAAATGCGCAGAGCATAACATTTATCTGCTTTAGTTCAGAGCAACGAAATGCGGAATAACCCAAATCAGAGTAAACGAAATTCAGAATAACCAAAGCCGGAAAGAATCAGAAAAGAATCGGAAATGAAGTATGCAAATATCGTAATTGAAAACAAAAGCAAACATACGGATATGGTTTTTACCTATGAAACCGGCAGTCTCGACGTGAAAGTCGGGGACTGCGTTCTGATTCCTTTCGGCAAAGGAAATAAAACAAAACGGGGCTTTGTCTTCGGCATCACGGATAAAACCGATTGTCCGCCGGAGAAAATAAAAGCCCTTCAGGAAATTGATGAAAATCTTTGCCTTGGGGAAGAAATCATCAAGACGGCGGCGTGGATGAGGCAGCGATACGCCGTTACCTACTCCGACGCCATAAATTGCTTCGTTCCGCCGGGAAAACCTGCGGCTTCGGGCAAGGAAAAGGAGCCATACAAGGACATAGAGGGAAATTATACCCCGCCAAAAGCCCTGACAGGCGAGCAGCAGCTGGCAAAAGAGGCGATCACCGGCGCGATCCGCGAAGAACGACAGGAAAATTTTCTGCTTCACGGAGTAACGGCAAGCGGAAAGACCCAGGTGTATATGGAAGCCATCGCAGCCTGCCTTGAACAAGGCAAAACGGCAATTGTACTGGTGCCGGAAATCTCCCTTACCGGGCAGCTCATCGAAAGATTTGTGGGGCGCTTCGGCAAGGAAGAAATCGCCGTAATGCATAGCCGCCTTACCCGGCGGGAACGATATGACGAATGGCAGAGGATCCGCCAAGGCAGGGCAAGAATCGTCATCGGCGCAAGAATGGGGGTGTTCGCCCCCCTGAAAGACATAGGGATCATCATACTGGACGAGGAACATGAGGCAAGCTATAAATCCGACATGACCCCCAAGTATGATACGGTGGAAGTCGCCCTGAAACGCATCGCGTCATGGGGCGGCGTTCTTCTGCTTGGCAGCGCGACCCCGTCGGTGACATCATACGAACGATGCAGGCAGGGCATCTATCACCTGCTCACTTTAAAGGAAAGATACAACAAGACACCCCTTCCCCATATTGAAATCGTCGATATGAGAAAGGAACTCAGAAGCGGCAACACTACGATTTTCAGTCGCAGGCTCTTTGACGCCATATCCGACGCCCTCAGAGACGGCGAGCAGGTAATCCTCATGCAAAACAGGAGAGGCTATTCCAATTTTGTCTCCTGCAGGGAGTGCGGCGCCGTAATGAAATGCCCGGAATGCGGTATTTCCCTGGTATATCATAAGAGCAGCGAGTCCATGGAATGCCATTATTGCGGCAGAAAATACCGGCTTCCGGAAAAATGCCCGAAATGCGGAGGAAAATACCTGAAACACTTCGGCATAGGAACGGAACAGGTGACAGAGGCAGTAACAAAATATTTTCCGGTAGCTTCGGTGGCGCGGCTTGACCTTGACACCGTAAAAAAACGGTCGGAAATGACCCGCATTTTGTCCGATTTTGCGAAAAAAAAGACGGACATATTGGTGGGGACGCAGCTGGTTGCAAAGGGTCTGGACTTTGATAACGTAGGGGTTGTGGGAATCATCGCAGCAGACGTGACCCTTAACCTTCCGGATTTTCGCTCGGCGGAGCGAACCTTTCAGCTCATAACCCAGGCGGCGGGCAGAGCCGGACGAGGGGAAAAGCAGGGGCTTGTAGTGGCGCAGACCTACGAGCCGGACAATTACACCTTCCGCTTTGCAAAAGACAACGATTATGAAGATTTTTTCGAAGAGGAAATCAAACTGCGAAAATTTATGAAATATCCGCCCTTTGGCGATATCATAGAAGTGAACTTTACCGCGGCGGAGGAGCAGGAGGCGATTTCCGCGGCGCTAAGATGTGAGGCGTACATGAAGAACGCCATCGGAAAAGAAAACGAGGCGAATGTGCTTTCCCACAAGACGGACGCCATGTTTAGAGGCAAAGACAGCTTTCGGGAGTATATCGTAATCAAATGCCCGAAAAGCGGCAAAAACGAAAGAAACCTATATATGTTTTACTTGGAGAGCTTTCAGAAAAAGCTCATAGAAGAGAAAGCAAAGGTTCATATAACGGTAGATGTAAATCCGTATAGTATTTTCTAAATTTTCTAAGATAAAGGAGGAAAATCAGAAGATGGCAATAAGAAACGTCGTGCTTGAGGGCGACGAAATACTGAGAAAAAAATGCAGGGAGGTTACCGAAGTTACCGACCGCATCAGAATGACCATGGAGGATATGCTGGAAACCATGCGAAGCGAATACGGCGTGGGAATTGCGGCACCTCAGGTGGGAATCATGCGGAGAATGTTTGTGGCAGAGCCGGAGCCTGAACGGGTTTATTACATGATCAATCCGGTGATTTTGGAACAGAGCGGCGCCCAGGCAGGGGACGAAGGCTGTCTCAGCGTTCCGGGGAAAATCGGCACGGTCACAAGACCCGACTACATCAAAATTGAGGCACAGGACCTTTCCGGCGAGAAGAAAACCTATGAATTTCACGACTTTGACGCAAGAGTGATGTGTCACGAGTACGACCATTTGGAGGGCATTCTGTATATCGACAAGGCGGTGAATGTGAGAGACGCCGACGAAAATTACGAAGAAGACGACGAGTTTGACGAATAGGAGACCGGCTGAAAATGAAAATCGCATTTATGGGAACTCCGGAATTTGCCGTTAGGGTTTTGGAAGAACTGCTGAAGACGAAACACGAACTGGGGCTTGTCATAACCCAGCCCGACAAGGCAAAGAACAGAGGCAAGAAAATTCAATACACCCCCGTAAAGGAAAAGGCGCTGGAACACGATATCAAAGTCCTCCAGCCCGAAAAGGTCAGAGGAAACGAGGATTTTTTGGCGCAGCTGCGAGAATACGCTCCGGACATCATCGTGGTGGTGGCATACGGACAGATTTTGCCAAAAGAGGTGCTGGAACTTCCGAGATACGGCTGCGTAAACGTTCACGCTTCGCTGCTTCCGAGACTCAGAGGCGCCGCGCCGATTCAGCGGGCGATTATCGAGGGAGACGAAGAAACCGGCGTTACCATCATGCAGATGGCAGAGGGACTCGACACCGGAGATATGCTTCTCAAAGAAAGCATAAAAATCGGCAAAATGAATTACAGCATGCTCCATGACAGCCTTGCGGAAATCGGCGCAAGACTTGCGGTTAAGACGCTGGAACTTGCGGAAGCGGGAAAGCTTGAGCCGGAGCCTCAGGACGACAGCAAATCAAGCTACGCCAAGATGATATTTAAACAAGAGGGAAAAATCGACTTCACCAAGGAGCCGGATACCATAGAGCGCCTCATTCGGGGCTTCGACCCATGGCCGGGCGCCTTCTGCGAATACGGGGACATGGTGATGAAACTCTGGAAGGCAGAACCGCTGCCGCAAAACACCGGAAAGGAGCCGGGAACGATTACCGGGGTTTCTCCAAAGGGCATAGAGATCGCCTGCGGAACGGGGACGCTCCTTGTAAGCGAAATTCAGGTTCCCGGGAAAAAACGGGTAGCGATTTCGGAATATTTAAAGGGAAACCGGATGGAAGAGGGACTTATTTTAAAGTAAAAGGGAAATAACAGGAAAACAATAGGGAAATAACAGGGAGGATACATTATGTGGAGCAGTTATTTTGCATATTATGCGACGGGAATTTTGCTTGTTCCCGCGATTCTTTTCACGCTTTATGCGCAGATGAAAGTAAAATCCAATTTTAACCGATATTCGAGGGTGCGAAACGACAGGAACCTTACGGGGGCTCAGGCGGCGAGAAAGGTGCTGGACGCAAACGGGCTTACCAATGTGAGAATCGAGGCGGTAAGAGGCAGTCTTACCGACCACTACGACCCGAGAACCCGGGTTTTGCGCCTTTCCCAGTCGGTGTGCAACGTAAATTCCATCGCCGCGGTAAGCGTTGCCTGCCACGAGGCGGGTCACGCCCTTCAGCACGCCGAGGGATACGCGCCCCTGAAAATACGAAACAGCATCGTGCCACTGGCAAACTTTGCTTCCAATTTCAGCTGGATTCTGGTAATCATAGGGGTGGCGCTCCTTGCCTCCAACAATTATATGGGGGATCTGCTCTTTAACATCGGCGTTATCATGATGATCGTGGTTATTTTGTTCCATACGGTGACGCTGCCGGTGGAATTTAACGCCAGCAGCCGGGCGCTGAAACAGATGGAAAACCTTGCGATTATAGACGAAGAGGAAGAAGTCGGCGCAAAAAAAGTCCTGAGAGCCGCGGCTCTGACCTATGTGGCAGCCCTTGCGGTTGCCATCGGAAACCTGCTCAGAATGCTGGCACTCAGAGGAAGAGATTGATGGATTTAAACAGAAAAACCGCCTACGAAATACTCCTTGAGGTGGAAAAAAACGAAGCCTATTCCAACCTTGCCATAAACCGTTTTGTCAAAAAAAACGCTCCGGACAAGGAAGCTTTTGTGCGGGAGCTGGTATACGGAGTGCTGGAAAACAAGCTACTGCTGGACTACTATCTGGACGCGCTGATCCCCAGCGGAATCAAAAAAATAAAGGCAAGGGAACTGACCCTTCTTCGAATGGGTCTTTACCAGCTCATCTATATGGACTCGGTTCCGGAATACGCGGCGGTGAACGAAACGGTGAACATGGCAAAGAAGCTTACCCGGGGACGGGAAAAGTTCATAAACGGCGTGCTTCGGGGATATATCAAAAAAAAGGCGGATATCCATTTGCCGGATCCCGAAAAAGAACCGGTAACCTACCTGAGCATCGCCTATTCGGTAAGGGAGTGGATCGTAAAGCTTTGGCTTGATACCTACGGCTACGACAAAACCGAGGAAATTCTGGCGGCGGCAAATCGCGCTCCGCGGCTTTCGGCACGGGTAAACCTGATGAAAACAGACGCCGAAGCCCTTAGGGAGGAACTGGAAAAAGACGGGTTCGCAGTGGAACTTTCAGATAAAACGAAAAGAGGCATCTTCCTGTCCGGCAGCAGACTCCTCGAAAGCGAGGCGTACAGACAGGGACATTTTTCCGTCCAGGACATCGCCTCAATCATGACCTCGGATATTTTAGGCGCAAAGCCCGGAGATACGGTGATCGACGTGTGCGCCGCCCCCGGCGGAAAGACCGTGGCAACGGCGGAGCTGATGCAAAATCAAGGCAGAATCATCGCCATGGATATTTATGAGCATAAACTCGCCCTGATTCATGAGCAGGCAGAGCGCTGCGGTATTGACATTATCGAAACAAAGTGTCATGATAGTACTGAGGCGATTTCCGCACTTGCAGGCAAGGCAGAGTGCGTACTTTGCGACGTTCCCTGTTCGGGACTGGGGGTAATCGCCGGAAAGCCGGAGATAAAGTATAGGGAAAATCCGGATTTTGCCGAACTTACGGAGAGGCAGGCGAAGATCCTTTCGGCGGCGTCAACCTATGTAAAAGCGGGAGGAACCCTGGTGTACAGCACCTGCACCGTAAACAAAGAAGAAAACGAAAAACAAATCGAAAGATTTTTACTTGAAAATAAAACTTTCGCGGTGGAACGGGAGCTTCAGCTTCTGCCCACCGACGAAACAGACGGATTTTTTATTTGCAAATTGATCAAAACAGAGAAAAAATAGAAACAGAGAAAACGAAAAACAGGCAAAACAAGCAGCGCGGAGGGAGTAATTTATGCAAGTTGGTTTTAAATCCGATAAGGGATTGCGGCGTACAAACAACGAGGACGCGTGTTTTGTGATGCTTCCCGACAAGGTCTATGTGGTGGCAGACGGCGTAGGCGGCAGCAACGCAGGGGAAATCGCAAGCAGAACCGCGGTAACGGAGATCGCAAATTATATCACGCAGCACCCCATCGGGGAGGCGACGAACAAATATGCCATCGTCAACTATTTTCAAAAGTGTTTGGACGGAGCAAACCGGAAGATTTTCAGCCTCTCCCACACCTACGCGGAAAACAGCGGCATGGCGACGACGGCGGTAATCGTATACGCCATGGACGAAAAAGCCTATATCACCAACGTAGGAGACAGCAGAGCCTATATTTACAGGCGGGGAAAGCTCTTGCAGCTTACCGAAGACCATACATATGTAAATACCCTTGTAAAAGCCGGGATTCTTTCAAAGGAACAGGCAGAGGTAGACGAACGCAAGAACGTCATTACCAAGGCACTGGGAGCGGAGCCTACGGTAGAGCCTGATTTCTTTCAGGTGGAAGTTCAAAAAGACGATATATTCATCATTTGCACCGACGGACTTTATGACGAAGTGGAAAAGGGCGAAATGATCGAAGTTTTAAATGAACAACAGTCGATGTCTGATGTTTGCGCGGAACTGATCAATCGGGCGAACAAAAATGGCGGAAGAGATAACATAACGGTTATTTGTTTAAAAGTTACGGAGGAGGATATCGATGAGCGGTAGATTATTAGCCGGAAGGTATGAATTGATTGAAAAAATTGGGGAAGGCGGAATGGCGATTGTGTATAAGGCAAAGTGCCGCCTTTTGAATCGGTATGTGGCGATTAAGATTCTGCGCCCGGAATTTACCAAAGACGAACAGTTTGTTGAGAATTTTAAAAGGGAATCTCAGGCTGCGGCGGGGCTTTCCCACCCGAACATCGTAAGCGTTTTCGACGTAGGACACGAAGGAAACATTCATTTCATCGTAATGGAACTGGTAGAGGGCAAAACCCTGAGCCAGCTCATCGAAGAAAAGGGCAGACTGGATTATAAAGAAGCCATCAGCATTACCAAACAGGTGGCTTCGGCCCTGAGTCTCGCCCACAAGAACCAGATTATCCATAGAGATATCAAACCCCATAATATATTGATTACCAACACCGGGG
Organism: Bacteroides stercoris; assembly: GCA_963635155.1. Lineage (GTDB taxonomy): Bacteria > Bacillota > Clostridia > Peptostreptococcales > Anaerovoracaceae > CAG-238. The sequence goes on along the minus strand of CAVHEY010000015.1, from coordinate 4,633 downwards.
TGGCAAAGCTTGCGGACTTCGGTATCGCAAAGGCGGTCAGCGCGGCGACCATCATCGGAGGAAACAACAAGGTGATGGGCTCCGTCCACTATTTTTCGCCGGAACAGGCAAGGGGCGCCTATGTTGACGAGCGCTCGGACATCTATTCTCTGGGCATCGTTCTTTATGAAATGCTTACGGGAAAGGTTCCCTTCGACGGAGACAATCCCATTTCCATCGCCCTTATGCACATCAACGACCCCATGCCCTCGGTCAGCGCCGAGGTACCGGGGATCCCGCCGCAGCTTGAAAAGATTATCATGAAGGCTACGGACAAATATCAGAATAACCGCTACAGAACCGCGGACGAAATGATCGAAGATCTGGACAATATCGAGTTCATCACCAAGGTTATGGGGCAAAAAGCCTTTAATCTCACCGGCGAGGCGAAGGAAGAACAGCCTCAGCCTGCCGCAAGCATCGAAAGAGAACGCCAGAGCCGCAAGGCTGAATCCGCGGAAAAAAGAGAAGACGCGGACAAAATCAACAAGACGCGGGAAAAGGTACATAAACTATCCACCGGCTTTATCATCGGCGCGGTGGCGGTGCTTGCCATAGCCGGAATCATCGGGCTTGGAGCCGTTTTGGGCTGGTTCGGCGGAGGAAGCGACGAAATCACCGTACCGAATTTTGTAGGAAAGACCTTTGAAGAGGCGCAGGCTTTGGCAGAAGAAAACGGTCTTGAGGTCGCCAAAGGCGAAGACGTCTACAGCCCGGATCAGGAGGAGGGACTGATTACCTCTCAAACCCCTACCGCAGACTCCGTCGTTTCCGAAGGCAAACTCATAACCGTATATGTGAGCAAGGGCAAAAAAGACGGAGTGGTTCCGAAGATTGTGGGCATGGACTACAAAGAAGCGGAAACCTATCTTGCCACCTTTGGATTTGACCTGGGAATCGTAAAAACCGAAGAAAATACTTTGCCTGAAAACGTGATTATCAGCCAGTCCATCGAAGAGGGCACTACCGCTTCAAAGGGAACCAAAATCGATGTAACCGTAAGCGACGGCAAGGGCAAGGAAAAAGTCAAGATGCCGAATTTAATCGGCAAGACCCCTGACGAGGCAAGCGGAATTCTTGACTCCCTGGGGCTTAACATCGGCGATGTTACCTACGAAGAAACCAGCGACAGTGCGCAGAATTTGATTTTCTGGCAGGAATATCCCGAAGGCACCGAGCTTGAAGTCGACACGCCGGTCAGCTACAAGGTCAGCAAGGGCGAAAAGCCTGAGGGCAGCGGCAGCGAGGACTTTGGCGACGAATCCGTAGCGGAAGACGAAGAATAAACGCCATGGTTGGATTGATAAAAAAAGGAATCGGCGGCTTCTACTATGTGGAAACCGAAAAGGGTCTGATCGAAGCTAAGGGCAGAGGAATCTTCAAAAAGGACGGCATCACCCTGATGGTGGGGGATAAGGTTAAGCTAAGCATCATCGACGAAGAAAAAAAGCAGGGGGTCATCGAAGAAATTCTTCCCCGAAAAAATCAGTTTATCCGACCGCCCATCGCAAATGTGGACCTTTTCGCAGTGGTTTTTGCGCCGAAAAAGCCAAAGCCCAATTTTGCTCTGATCGATAAATTCCTCATCATGGCGGAGATGAAGGGTGCGGAAGCCATCATCTGCGTAAACAAAGGGGATTTGGCAAGCGAGGAAGAAATCGCCGCAATCAAAGCCATCTATGAGCCGGTCTATCCGGTTCTTACGGTCAGCGCAAAGACGGGAAAGGGACTTCCGGAACTGGAAGAACTGCTTTCCGGAAAACGGGCGGCTCTCGCAGGACCCTCCGGCGTAGGAAAATCAACGATTCTAAACAGCATCATTCCCCACGCCAACATGGAAACCGGTTCGGTCAGCGAGAAGACCCAACGGGGGAAGCACACGACCCGGCACGCAGAGATATTTGACGCGGAAGGCGGGGCGAAGCTCTTCGACACGCCGGGATTTACCTCCTTTGAGATTCTGGAGGCGCAGGAGGACGATTTGTGGCGCTATTATCCGGAATTTGAGCCTTATGCGGGGACTTGCCGATATGATAATTGCAGGCATCTCAAGGAGCCGGACTGCGGGGTGCGAAGGGCGGTTTCTGCGGGTAAGATTCACCCTCTGCGATACGATTCCTACGCGGCGAACATGGAAGAAATACGAAAGCGAAAAAAATACTGAACAGATGGAAAATAGACGGGAGAGGTTAGAAATGAAGATTGCGCCATCGATTTTGTCGGCGGATTTTGCCGATTTATTACAGGACATAAAAAAAATTGAAAGAGGCGGGGCGGACTACCTACACGTTGACGTCATGGACGGTCATTTTGTGCCGAATATCAGCTTCGGGGCGCCGGTGATGAAATGCCTGAACGGAAAGACAAGCCTGCCCTACGACGTGCATCTGATGATTGAAAATCCGGATAACTATATCGACGATTTTGTGACTCCTCAGACCGAATTTATCACGGTGCATCAGGAGGCTTCCCGTCACCTGAACCGGACGATACAGAAGATCAAATCCAATGGAATAAAAGCCGGCGTGGCGATCAATCCGGCGACGCCGGTGTCTACGCTGTCCTGCGTATTGGAAGACGTTGACCTTATCCTGATCATGTCCGTAAATCCGGGCTTCGGTGGTCAGAAATTCATTTCGGGAGCTGTCGCCAAGGTAGAGGAGCTTGCCCGCATCAAGAGGGAAAAGGGATATGCCTTTTCCATTGAAATCGACGGGGGAGTGACCCTTGACAATATCGAACTCCTCGCAAAAGCCGGGGTGGAAATTGCGGTCTGCGGCTCTGCGGTGTTCAAAGCCGAAGACCCTGAAAAGACCGTCGCAAAGCTCAAAGAATTTTAAGGAATTTTAAAGAATGTTAGTGAATGTACGGGGAAACCGTATCGCAGCATACAGAGGATTGAAATGGATTTACTCATTGCTTTTTTTGTGTTTCTGGTCGCAATGGTTGCGGCTATCCTTTTTGATTTTTCCATGATCATAGCCCTTCTTGCAGGGCTTTTTGCCTTTCTGGCGGTGGGAAAACATCGGGGACATTCCCTGAAAGCCATGGCGAAAATGGGAATCGACGGGGGCAAAAGCTCCCTTATCGTGATAGAGGTGATGTGCGTCATCGGCTTTGTTACGGCGACCTGGCGGGTTTCGGGCACGATTACGGTTTTCGTGTACTACGGAATGCGGATCATTACGCCCTATCTTTTTTTGCTGATTACCTTCCTGCTTTCCTGCCTGCTCAGCTATGCCCTGGGAACCTCCTTCGGAGTTGCGGGAACGGTGGGAGTTATCTTTATGACCCTTGCAAGAAGCGGAGGCGTTGACCCGGTTATCACCGCCGGAGTTTTGATGAGCGGCGTGTATTTCGGGGACAGAGGCTCTCCCGTATCCTCCAGCGCCAACATGGTGGCAAGCGTTACGGACACCAAAATTTATGACAATGTGCGGCAGATGATGCGGGTGGCAATCCTCCCTTTCCTGCTGACAACTTTGGTGTACGGCGTACTTTCGGTGATGAACCCCATAAGCCATGTGGACGAGGCGCTTGTCCGTGCCTTTGAGAGCGAGTTCAACCTGTCGGCATGGGCGTTTTTGCCGGCGGTGTTTATGATTGCGCTTCCTTTGCTAAAAGTTGGCGTAATCACCTCCATGGGCGTGAGTATCCTAAGCGGAGTTTTGGTTTCCTGTCTGGTGCAAGGGGTTCCCATCCTCGAAGTTTTGAAGGTCTGCATCTTCGGCTACAAGGCAGAGACGGGAGGACTGGGAGAAATCCTAAACGGCGGCGGGCTTGTCTCCATGCTGGAAATCGTGGGAATCCTCATCATATCCAGCTGCTATTCCGGAATCTTTACGGAAACGGGTATGCTGGACCATTTGCAGGAAAAACTCGGCGGCATGTGTACGAGGTTTGGCAGATATACGGTGATGTTCTGCATGAGCCTTGTTTCCGCCATGATCTTCTGCAACCAGACCATCGCTACCCTGATCTGCGCGGATCTCATGCGAAAACCCTATCTTGAGGGAGGCGGCTCAAAGGAGGAAATGGCAATCGACATGGAAAACTCGGTTATTCTGCTTTCCTGTCTGGTGCCGTGGTGCATCGGCTGCTCGGTGCCTCTTTCCTTTTTCGGCGTCAGCGCGGCTTGCTTGCCCTACGCGGTGTATATGTACGCGGTGCCGCTGCTCTACTTCGTGATGAAAAAGCGCTGGTACGGCGACCGAAGAGGTCAGAACAATTAGACTGCGAGGGCATTTCGAGTTTTGCGTTTCCCCGAATTTTTATCGAATATTTTTCGATAAAATGAAAAAGCCCTTTACAATTATGCAGAATTGATGTATGATGATGGCATGAACGAAGTGTGAATTTCGGAAAGGAAATACAAAAATGCACGCAAATTTCTTTGAAAATTCAATGTTTGGCACGGTTCTTGCGGCAGGCAGGCAGGCAGGCAGGCAGGCAGGCAGGTTCCGGTTTAGGAGCCGATTTTTTGCGTGAGATAAAACAGATTACAGCAGAACAATTATGATTTTTGGGAGACTTTTTGCGAAGTCCGGTTGGGGCGCCTTGTGCCCTTAGGCGGGCTGTTCGCGGGAAGTCTTTT